>JALEGO010000459.1 GCA_022763165.1 Flavobacteriales bacterium | reverse complement strand
GCCTGCTCCTTGAGCAGGTGCATAATTCTTTCTGAATCACCTGATGATAAACCTGATGTTGGCTCATCAACAAACAGAATCGAAGGTTCTCTTATAAGTTCTAAAGCTATATTCAATCTCTTGCGTTGCCCACCGCTAATTCTCTTAACTAAAGGAGACCCCACTTTAATATCTCTGACCTCATAAAGGCCCAAAGATTTCAGCGTTTTGTTAACTTTTTTTTCTAGCTCCGATTTATTTAAATCAGCAAAGCATAACTTGGCACTATAAAATAGGTTTTCGAAAACGGTCAGATCTCCTAATAGAAGGTCATCTTGTGGAATAAATCCAATTACCCCCTCAAGTTCGCCATGGTCATCATGTACATCAATTCCATTAATGCTTACACGACCACTAGAAGGTTTATTCAAACCAGTCAATGTAGTGAGCAATGTAGATTTTCCAGCGCCACTGGCACCCATGAAAGCCACTAAATTCCCTCCTTTAACATTGAAGTCAATTTGATGTAGTCCTTGTTTACCATTCGGAAAATGATAGTCGATTTTATCTACGCTGAAAGTAAGGTTGTTAATTTCACTCGTTCCTAAAATTACATCTGCAATTTGGCTGTAATAAAGTTGCGTCTTATTACTAAACTTTATAATTGAACCGCTTTTAAGAACATAAATTTGGAAAGGTGTTACGGGTAATCCATTTAAGTAAATATCATCTCGGCCAACATAATAGAGAAAAAATGAATTTAAACCACCTATGTTGGCAACTCTCACATGGCCGTCTAAAGAGGATACATTTATCTCCTTTGTTTTACCTTCAAAATCATCATCTTTGGATTTGATTGCACAAAGCAATTCAGAGTCAATTTTAGAAGGGTCATCCTCTAGAATTAATTGTTTGGAGGCCTCGTAGTCTTCTAAGCTAATTTTGAAGACATCCGTTGCAGTATAAAGGATTTCTAGTGCATTGTTATTAACAAGTCCTGCAGATTTGAGGAACTCCAATAGTCGAACAAGTACGATGATCTTTTTTTCCCGATCTAGGGTTCTGTTGATTTTTTTGCAAATTGCAAGAACACGGACAGAATCTGTCACAGAAGTCCTGGAGACAGTTTCCTCGTTTTTGGACTTTTTTTTCTTTGCTCTTTTTTGATAAATCTCTAAGTACTCATCAACATATTGTTGACTCACGTGCGAACGTAAGAACTGTTCGACAAACTTAATATCGAATTTTACCTCACCATCACTTTGTTTATTAATGATGGCAAAGAATTGCATGAGTGCCTTTAAGACTTCTTCACTCATATTACAAAATTATTCGAAGAGTACCAATCAATTGAAAGAACCCATTTCAAACTCAACTTCCACAATGTCTTCAAACTCTTCTCCAGCTTCTTCCATATCTTCATCGCCTTCTCTAAACATCCACTTCACTTTTACACTATGACCTCCTTCAGACATATCCTCAAGTTTTAAAAGTACGTCTAGAATCATTTTTGAGCTGGCCGTATTAAAGTAATCCATTTTAAAAACGAACTCTGTCATTTCGTTGGGATTCTCAGCATAACTTTCGAGCCATTCCAAAATAGGATCGTAAAATTCAGTAACATCCTCAGGTAATGATTTACCGGACATTTCAAATTTTCCATTTTGCTTATCTAAACAAACTTGTGGAGTATCTTCTGTTGCTTCTTTTACAATAGCTTCCATATAAAAATCATTTAACACGTTCAATTTTAGCCATCATCAATAAAAATGAGACTTTATCGTTTATTTTTTTAATTTGAAAATCTAATGGATTTTTCGTCTTTCTTACAATATCTAATAAACCTAATCCAGCTCCGGCCTTTTCACTTAATCTATTTTCTCTAATCTTCGTTTTGTAGAGTGCCTTTAATTCATCGGCTTCCATCACATTGATTTGTTCCAAAAATTCAGTAGTATCTGGCAACTTGTCATTGGCCACAGGATTTCCTGTTACAACAATATAGTTATCATCATCATAGGCAATGATGAAGATTCCCTCACCTGGGACAATTGCTTCCCCTGTAACAGGATTGTCTGCATGTTTACAAATATTTTGTAGGCATTCAACAGTGACATGAAAGACTTTTTTCTTTGTACTCTCGGACTCATCAGCATCTATCCTTCTCTCTGTCATGGCAGTAAATGCTTTGACAATTGACTGATTGACCTCTCCCTCATAAATTAAAGTTATTTTTTTATCGACCATCATCTTATGAATCTCATAAGCGAAGTCAATCTGGGGTTTTTCTACAATTTCGTTCATTAGATATTATTTAGAGAAGTTGTTAATACGTCAGGTAACTCAAAATGTTTCGAAAAGCTATGGTTGGATTAGATTAATTAATTGTTAAAACTTCATTCCAACGAGAATGACATCATCCACCTGGGAAGATTTACCCAACCAATCATGGTATTCTTTATCAAATACTTCAATCGCGGAATTTACGTCAATGTTTTTATTTGCAATTTCTTTGATCAAATCTCTCATACGTTTGGAACCATACTTAATATCTTCTTCATTAAACTGATCAGAGAATCCGTCTGAAAAGAAAAAGAAGGTGTCCTTTGGAAGGATTTTGACCGAATGCGTTTCAAAACTGTTTTTGCCTTTATACTGAATTCCACCAATAGGGAATCTACTTCCTTTATATTCTTTCAGTTCGCCATTTGAAATGTGAAACAATGGACGGTGTGCTCCTGAGTATAGCACCTCTTTTTTATCTGGACTAATTCTACAAAGTGCCACATCCATACCATCATCACTTTGATGAGCAGAGTCTTGCTTAAGAGTATATACAACATCTTTATGCAATAGATTTAGTGCCTCACCTGGTTCTAACAATTGATTACTATTGAGAATTTTATCTAACAATAAATGTCCTATTATGGACAACATTGCTCCTGGAACACCATGTCCAGTACAATCAAAAACAGCTATATATAAATGTCCATCCTTCATGAAATAATAAGGAAAATCTCCACTAACCACGTCCTTAGGCTTATAGAACATTGATAATTCTGGAATATGTTCTCTCATCTCCTCTACCTTAGGAATCAATGCGGTTTGAATCTTTCTCGCGTAATTAATACTTGCCAGTATACTTTTGTTCTTTTTGGCCAATTCTTTAGTCCTATCCTGAACTTTAATTTCCAAGCTTTCATTCAATTCTTGTAAATCCTTTTTCTGAAGCGCTATTTGGGCATTTAATTTTTTCATTTCCAGTATATTCATGATATTTTGAGAAGTTCTTTTCTCTAGTTCAAAACTCCATAAGCCGCATATAAAGAAAATTACAACTGCCAGCCCGATATGAAAGACAAATGTTGTTGTGTCCCAAGTTACTTGTGTAAAGTAGATTTCTTCGATCCCTGACATTTGAACAAATGCAAAAGACAGGTGATGTATGCTCACAATCGCGGCTAAGGGAATGACGGTCTTCCAATTTTGATAGGTAATCATCATCGTAGCGCCAATAAAAGCGAAGAAATGCATCTCAAAAAGCCCGTGCATTTGATAGATAAACTGAGCCATGAATAGTGCAAAGCCAGAAGCGGCTATATATTGGTTCAGTTTAGAATCTTTGAAAAGGATTTTACTTAAAAAATACAAACCTACGATTAGAGGTCCGACAATGAATCCTACTGCAAATGTGTCGTAATAAAAACTAATTGCAAATCCGAATAATAGGTATCCAATTAAAAATTTCTCAATTAACTTATCTGATCTTTTATAAATCAGTCTAAAAAAGTCTTCCTTCGTATTCAACTGCTCTAAGTTATCATCCGCGGTTATAGCTCTACTTCCCATGCTTTTTATTTAAAATTCAATAAATCAATAATAGTTAGTTCCTGGTTTGTGCTATCGGAAGGTAATGTACAACCATATGCTTTGGTTGCGACTTCCGAAAATTGAGGTAGTGGTGCATCATTAATAAGATTCGTCAATGCTATGTTCACAAAACTTGTCTCCTTTTTGGTACAAAATCTTGCTTGGTTGTAATTTCCTCTGTAGAACAATGTACTGTCCCTTTTGATAATTACAGCTTGAGGTGTTGAATAAACCCCATATTCATCAGAAATCGATCCATCATCATCTAGTATTACGGAAACACCTTCAATGCCATTTGAAGCAACAAATTCATCTCGTTCTTTATCGTCCTTGGCTGTAATAACGATGTGAAAATCTACTTCATTACCAAAGTCCTTTACAAGATCTTTGAACTGTTTTAAATTAAATCTTGAACAGGGACATTTTTTTTGATAAAAATGAATAAGCGCAGGTTTCTTGCCCTCAAAATGTATTTTCTTATTTTGTATGAAGAGCTTCTCCCCAAATTTGATCTCTGAATAATCCTCTGGAATTGGAGTAGGTAATAAATATCGTACTTCTTGAGCCCAAAATATAGATAGAATAGTTAAGATCACCCCGCTGGCTATTGTGCAAAAGATCACTACTTTAAGTATTTTCACTTATTAAAACTTTGATTTGATATACGTTTAAATACGTATACATGTTACATGAATACTATAAAAATGACAAGGCATCAATTAGGTTTAATCAAAACTCAAGTCCAATAAGTAGGACATCATCTAATTGCCTTGTATCGCCTTTCCAATCTGTCCATTTCTTGATGATTTCTGATTTAATTTTCATTAAATCATTGTTTTCCAAAACTATATTAGTGAACCTTTTGTTACCAAATTTCAAATCGTTTGGACTGAATTGATCCGGTAATCCATCTGAATAGAAGAATACTTGTTGGATATCTTCAAGCTTTAAAAT
>JALEGO010000458.1 GCA_022763165.1 Flavobacteriales bacterium | reverse complement strand
GAGGTATCGCTTGAAAAACATAAACAATTCGTTTATACTGTCAAACTAACTGTTCACGACTCTGGATCAATCAAAAAAAAAGTAGCCTACTATGATTGGATCTTTGCCAAAAACAAGAAACTCATTTGGGATTCACCTGGAACGGGCAGAAAGTATACTTCCAATGATCACTTAAATATGCAATGGAGGAAATTCCCCAAACATGACTCGAGCTTCTCGTTTAGCTATGTGATAAGATCCAATGAAGAGCTTCCCGATTCAGTATTCAATAAAGGTATTTTATATTGGCGAATGAAAGCAGAACCCAGGAATAGTGATTCTTCCGACAATCAATGTGAGTCTGCAACTTTGATTGGAATGAATAGATTGTCTACTGTTAAACTAATACCAATCGAACAATAAATGCACAAAGGACTCACCTTCGTATTTTTTTTATGTATTGGTTTCATTGGACACAGCCAGGAATGGCAATGGAAAGGAACTTACTGGAGCCTTGATAAGACAACCAACGAAGATGTAGCCCTTGAAGATCAACTTTATGGAATGAAAAAATTAACCTTAGAACAAGAAAAGAAAAGATCGTTCCATTATAAGTACGAAGTGAGGATTAATTCTACTAGAAACCAAGTTGGTCCAATTGAATATCGTGAGGTGATTAAAGATCCAACCGTCAGTATAGTATCAACTGAATCAGCCAATGGAACCTTTTTATATGATACTGGAGTATTGCGAGTTGAATGGCAGAATTTTTCGTTTCAGGATAGTCTGAGATTAGTTTTCAAAATAAAGAGCAAGAAAAGAATCGATGTAGAAAGCTTTGACCCTGGGTATTTAAAATGGATTGAAATTCCCGCAAAATCAAAGGTCGTAAAAGTAACATCGATAGAATTTATAGACTATAAAAAAGGCGTCAAGCTTATCCCAAATTGAATTATGAAAAGAACTTTGTGTATTCTTAGTTGTTGCCTTTATCTACAAGTAGCATTTACTCAAGGAAAGGGAGGGTTTGAAAATAGAGGAATGTATTCTCAATTCACCTTTGACAAACGCGTTGAAGGCCTCAAAAAATTGATTCTAATAGATGGGAGTAACTACCTTTATAAGTACAGATACGAGATAGACATCTATCCTTTCGGATTGCTCCATGGTTTGGTAAAGTATAAAGAATCTATCAAAGGCAATTCAGACATATTGATCAAATCTGTAGATGTCAAAAATGGGAATTTCTATTATGAAAATGGTAAGATTGAAATAGAATGGGGAGATATTCAGGCAGATAGCAATTTCACCTTGGTTTTGGATGTAGAATCGCGTCAAGAAATCACAGAAGAACAGTTCAGTTATGGATTTTTATCTTGGATTGAACCTCAAATGGGAATTGGAGTTACCAGAGTTTCAAAAATACAACACTATACTAACGATAAAGGCATAAAACTTGTCCCTATTGAAGAATGAGATTTATTTTAATCGTCATACTGTTTCTTACTAACCTAGCACTGAACGCTCAGATCGAACGATTTATCACCCGTGAAAACATGGGTTATGAATACAAACAGGCCATCAAAAAGGATTATTCCAATTACCCTTTGAAAATCAAACTCATGCTTTATAATCCAGATGAAGTCAGTTTCCCGTTTCTGATACAAGAAGAAATCATAACTGATAGCCTCAGGACTTACTTTGAACTGGCCTATGTAAATACCGATAATCCAAAAAGGTCTTTTGACTCAAACATTGATTTTTGGAGTCTTGCAATTCAAGAAAGGACAGAAACCGAAATGTTCTATTACATATTTTACCATGTTGACGATAGTACAAAAATGGAGAAGATTGAATTAAAAGGAGACCTATTACTATTTGATGAATATAGAAGATATCCGCATCAAAAGCTTCCTATTGCGGATTGGGAAAAAATCAATGGAGTACAACTCGTACCGCTGTCAAATCAACAATAATTAGTAACTTCAGCAAAAGCTACTTTTTGAAAGAGATCCTGACCATTATACTCGCTTTCAGTTTGAACATGAGTTTCGCACAAGACTTTGTCTCAGATACTGTTAATGGCATTTTTGTGACCAGGAAATTTGATGAATTTGGTTTTGGCTCTCATTATGAATACAATTTTTACCTTAAGCTTGAAGAAAAAAGTCCTTTTGAAATACACAGCTGTTCTGTAAAGGAAAACTTACCTCATTTCATGGATTACACAACAGACATACACAATGGCACAACCTATCCACATTTTATGAATGGCAACCAACTTCAATTTCGTTGGAATCAGTTTAAAGATTCTTTGACACTCTCCTATCGACTGATTACATTAGTCCAATATGGAAGAAATGATCAAGTTAATGGACAGCTAGTCTGTACTATTCAAGATGAAAGATTTAGAAATACAATTGTAAAAATAGATCTTCCACAAACGGTTTTTCGATCCAAAGTAAGACTCGAAAAAGTTGATTAGAATGAGCAATAAGAGATTTACTAAAACGTTGATTTATAAATAATGATCAGATTTATTTTACCTTCCATTTTGCTGATTTTTATACTTCAAGGCAATCAACTGTTAGGTCAAAGTCTAAAAAAATTGAAAAAGACTATGCCTGTCATTGAGCCTGACCATGGTAAACGTTATCATATTGGATCCGTTTATAAAAATCAAGAAACTGGTGATTATGAGGTAGAGAAAACTGGTTGGGAAAAAATGGATGATCACCTTTATTTCAACGAAAAAAAATGGCGAAAACCAAAGCACAAATCGTTGACTAAAAGAAAAACAAAGAATAAGCGTTTTCGTTTAAGAATTGGATTTGGCAAAAACAAGGGTGACAGAATCCCAGAAGAGCCACCTGTTCATAATGGGGAATTTGAATAATATTTTTTTATTCACCTTCACATCGAAATGATATTCTGATCTTCTATTAAGCTTGTTATTTATATTTTTGAATTCAAAGATAATTCGTAACTTTACTACTGTTATGGCTCTTATATCTCGTTTCTTACTTGTCTTTAGCGCACTGCTTTGCCTAAATTTCACATATACTGGCGACTCTAATGAAGAGGTTGACGCTGGCGCAAATGCACCGTCTTGTTATCGCGAAATCTCTCCTCGTCTATCTGGTTATTATGTAGAATTAAAAATATTGCCTAAAAGAAATATTTCAAACGTTGCTAGACTATATGAAAATGTTCCCAAAGGATATGCTGCAAAACCATATAAGCTTAGCGGAGCACAATTATTGCCGAATGACAAGAAACTAAGATTAATTTGGTATGGGCTTCCTATGCAGGATACTGTATCCATTTCTTATTTCCTTATTCCTGAGTCTTCTGAAGTTGAGAAACCTGAACTAACTGGTAAGTTTCAATATTTGGATGACAATTTCAAAAGAGCTGAAGTTAATGTCTTAGACCAGCTGTAGTTCATGAAATACATTATACAGGTTCGTGTAGGTGATAAATGGTCATCTCAATGCAAGGATTTCATTGAGGGATAAATAGTTAAAAAGCCTTAGTTATATCCTAAGATTCGCTTTTAAGGTATTTGATAATAAGGAAGCAATGGTCATTGGTCCTACCCCACCCGGAACAGGCGTAATATAAGAACACTTTTTAGAAACATTTTCGAAGTCAACATCTCCTTTGAGCGCAAATCCAGATTTTTTGGAAGCGTCAGGAACTCTATGAATGCCAACATCAATCACGACAGCTCCTTCCTTAATCATATCTTCTTTTAGGAACTCTTTCTTTCCAATGGCCACTATGATAATATCTGCATTAAGCGTGAACTCCTTCAAATTTTTTGTTCGACTGTGACATACGGTTACAGTGCAATTGCCTGGATAAGCTTTTTGATACATTAAAATACTCATTGGCGAACCAACAATATTGCTTCTTCCAAGTACTACACAATTTTTGCCCTCTGTTTCTATATTATAACGCCTAAGCAATTCCAAAATACCATTAGGAGTAGCGGAAATAAAGGTTGGCAAACCTAAGGCAAGTTTACCGACACTTGAAGGATGAAAGCCATCAACATCTTTTGTAGGTTCAATGGTCTCTATCACGCGCTTTTCATTTATGTGCCTTGGAAGAGGCAACTGAACTATGAAGCCATCAATATTGTCATTCTCATTCAACTCCTCTATCGATTTGATAAGTTCTTCCTCTGATGTTTTTTCAGGAAGCTCAATAAGGGTTGAATGAAAACCAACCTTTTCACAAGCTTTCACCTTGGCGTTTACATACGTTCGGCTGGCCCCATCACTGCCCACTAAAATGGCAGCCAAATGTGGCCTTTTACCGCCATCCTCAATTATCTTATCGACCTCAGAAGCTATTTCAGATTTAATATGATTGGAGGTTTTCTTTCCGTCAAGCAATATCATCTTAGCGCATTTTGTTCATGTTTCGCATATTACCCATGAGCTTCATCATATTCTTCTTGTTGCTCATCACACGCATCATTTTTCGAGTTTCTTCGAATTGCTTAATAAGTCTATTTACTTCAGCAACTGTCACACCAGAACCAGAGGCGATTCTTTTTCTTCTGCTGCCATTGATGATTTCAGGTTGCTCCCTTTCTTGGACAGTCATCGATTGAATAATGGCTTCAATACCTTTAAAAGCATCATCATCAATATCCATGTTTTTAATGGCCTTGCCCATTCCAGGAATCATTCCCATCAAATCTTTGATGTTACCCATTTTTTTGATTTGCTGAATTTGCCCCAGAAAATCATTAAAATTAAAAGTGTTTTTGGCAATTTTCTTTTGAAGCTTTTTTGCTTGCTCTTCATCAAATTGCTCCTGAGCTCGTTCAACAAGAGACACAATGTCTCCCATACCCAAAATACGATCCGCCATTCTCGATGGATGGAACACATCCAAGGCTTCCATTTTTTCACCAGTACCTACAAACTTTATAGGTTTATTCACCACGGTTCTGATGGATAAGGCAGCTCCACCTCTAGTGTCTCCATCTAATTTCGTTAAAATAACACCGTCAAAATCAAGTACATCATTAAACTCCTTGGCAGTATTCACGGCATCTTGACCTGTCATGGAATCCACAACAAAAAGAATCTCACTTGGATTGATGGCTTGTTTGATATTGGCAATTTCAGTCATCATTTGCTGGTCAATTGCTAAACG
>JALEGO010000457.1 GCA_022763165.1 Flavobacteriales bacterium | reverse complement strand
GGGCTTATCACAGATGATCAAGGAACAACTTTGGATCAGTTTGATGGGGTAGTATATATAAAGGTTTATGACAAAACTGCTAACATTGTATCTCTAAACAATGATGGTGAAGGACATCATTCTTTTAAACTACAAAATCAAATTATTTTTAAGGGGAAATCAAGAGTCAGGAAAGGCCGATTCCAAACGACATTCATAGTACCAAAGGACATACGTCTGGATTTTGGGCTAGGGAAAATCAGTTACTATGCTATTGAAGATAACACCTTAAATGATGCCTCAGGTTTTGAAACAACAATTATTGGAGGGATTAACAAAAATGCCCCCGTAGACGATCAAGGCCCTGATATAAGACTGTACCTCAATGATGAACAATTTGTGGATGGAGGATTAACAGATTCCGAGCCCCTGTTTTATGCCGAACTTTTTGACGAATCAGGAATAAATACTGTTGGATCCGGGATAGGTCATGACATGGCTTTAAAAATTGATGGCAACCCTGATGCGATCATTTTGAACGATGCTTACGAGTCTAACTTGGATGACTTTCAAAGAGGCATTGTAAAGTATCGTTTGTCAGAATTAGAAGATGGAGAGCACTTTTTGGAGTTCAAAGCGTGGGATACCCACAATAATTCAGGCACGGCAAAACTTTCATTTGTCGTTGCAAACAACAATGAAATTGCAATTGATCACATCTTAAATTACCCAAATCCCTTTACCACGAATACCTCCTTTTATTTTGATCATAATCAGGCAGGAAGAGATTTAGATGTTTCCATCGATGTGATGACCATTTCGGGTAAGCGGATTAAGTCATTTAAGCATACTGGATATCAAAAGGGCAATCGTTTCGGCCCAATTCCTTGGGATGGAAGGGATGAGTATGGTGATCTTATTGGAAAGGGTGTTTATATTTATAAGGTTTCTGTAACCAATGAATTGGGTTTAAGAGAAGACAAGTTTGAAAAATTGGTATTGTTAAAGTAGGGTAGAAGTGCAGGTCAATTGGAGTAGGCCATTCTATTCGATTTAATTACTATTGTAGTTGGTCGTGCGGTGTAAAACTGGTTATCCCGTTAGTATCAACAGGCCAGAATCAATGTCATGAAGAATAAATTTTCGAACTATAGTCAAGTCATAGTGCTGTTTATTGGTACTTTGATAGGTCTTTATGTGATATTGAAATCATCAATTTCTTCATTTACACACGATGAGAGTTTCAGCTATCTTAATTATCCACAAGATAGTTTTATGGATATAATTTCTTTCAACGACTGGTTCATGAATAATCATATTTTGAATAGTTTATTTATGAAATATTCAGAGATTCTTTTCGGTAATTCCGAGATTGCGCTTCGTTTGCCGAACATTCTCTTGTTGTTTGTTTATATGATTTACTCTTATCGCATTTTTGAAAAAAAAAGTGCAATCTTAAGAATAACGTCTTTCGTTATCCTATGTACAAGCTTGTGCTTAATTGACTTGTTTGGGTTAGCCAGGGGTTATGGACTTTCATATGGCTTTATGATAATGAGTTTTTTTCACTTGTTATCATATATAAAGAATTCAAGTAAAATTCACCTCTATCTGTTTCACTTTTCGGCCTTATGTGCCATTTTGAGTCATTTTACACTTTTAACATTTTATTTTTCATCACTTGTCATCGTGGTTTTGATAAGATTTCTTCAGACCAGATCAAATACAACTATCAATTTTCATTTATTCAATAGCAACAGACAACATATTCTTCCTCTATTGATTAATGTTATTATTTTGTACGAACCTGTCAGACGAGCCATAAAATACGGTCAATTAGACGTTGGAGGTAGAAATGGTTTTTATGCGGATTCTATGTCCAGTTTTCTTTCAAGCATTTTCTATGAGATAAGCCTTCCTCTATTGGCAAATATTTCACTAAAAATTCTGATCACATTACTAGTTTTGATCCCGCTGTCGATTATTTTATGGAAATGGTATAAAAGTGAATACGCTTATTTTAAAAATCAAATTGCAATTGTAACAACTACGCTTTTACTAACCTTAATTCCAATGATTATCATACTTAATCATTTGATTCTTGGATCGGATTATCCGGTAGGAAGGTTTTTAGTTTTTCTCATTCCTCTTTTTTGGATTCACATTTGTTTTTTAGTGGATACCAGCTCAAGATCTTACAAGGTTTATTCTTTGTTTTCTCTTGTTCTGATCGGACTAATTAATATGACCGCGTTTGTGGCAAAATCCAATTTTAGCAGTTATTATGAATGGAAGTATGATGCTCAAACCAAGACGATGATTCAAGATTTAATCGTTCATAAACAAGTAAATTCGGCTAATTCGGATACTTTGAAAGTTGGGGTTGATTGGCTTTTTGAACCCACTGCAAATTATTACAGAAAAATCAATAAACTCGACTGGCTATCTCCTTTTGAACGCAAAGGTATTAGCGGTAAAGATCATATGATTTATACATTTAAAGACTCAATTACTCAATGGAAGTCTATGGGCTATGAATTGGTAAATGAATATGAAATATCAAATACTGTGCTTTTGAGCAAAAAAAAATCTAGTGCCCAACAAATATATCCTTTGTAACATTGTTTCAAACGATTCCTTGTTAGGAGCTTCAGAAACGGTAGGCTCGCAATTCCATGAAATTCTGTAACTTGGCTTTAGTAAAGCGGATCGAAACAATGACAGATTTCCTTTTACTTGTAGCAATCTCTTTGCTTTTTCACATAGCCAGTTTAGGGCAAAGTGTTGGAATAAATTCCGATGGTTCTTCGCCCGATGCTTCATCTATTCTGGATATTTCCTCAACTACATCTGGGGTTTTAGTACCTAGAATGACTTTAAGTCAACGAAACTCAATTTCGAATCCCGCAGAAGGGTTATTAATTTATCAATCAGATGGTAATGACGGTTTCTACTATTATGATGGTACTTTGTGGCAGGCTATTATTTCGAATAAATCTACAGATTCTGTTCTATACAATAACAGCATTTTTACTGGGCAATTGCTCGATGGTGACAGTATTTTTGTAAGATATTTCGATTTTGGAACGATTAATACAAATTCGTCAAAACAGGTCAATCCTGATTTTGACATATCTGCATTTAAGTTAATTAGTATGGAGGCTAGTGCACAAGCGGCAGATGGAGGATCAGTATTAAGATATTTTGACCTTAAAGAGCCAGATCCTTTTTCCGGAAATATACATACTTTTGAATTATACTACGCCACTTCCCAATACACCTTGAGAGTTCAAAACAACAATGTGCCTCCTTTTGACGGCACAAACAATATTGGTAACGTAATCGTTCGCGTTTTCTTCATCGAATAGTCATTCTTCATATACGACTCGTTATATTTTGAGTTGGGACTAGATTCAAAATTTGAATGTCAAACTGATTAAACCACTCTAAACATTAAAGACCCAGTATTAACTGATTGAGATGTGATTGGAAATAAAAAGGCCCTTTGGATTTTAAGGGCTAAGAGTAATTTACCAAAGGGCCTAACCTTACAACGATTTTCTTAAGTTCTTTTGAATTAAAACTTAACGAAGACAATTTACAACTGATACCGAACTAATAAGAATTCAGTGTGTGGACAAATCAGGACAAATACTGTAAATTAAAAGACCAAACTTGTAAGTATCTTATTATTAATTAATTGGAATTATGGAATTATAGGTATCTACCTTCCCCAATTCCCTCGGTCTAAAGATCTGTATTGAATTGCTTCGGCAATATGAGATGATTTTATGCTGGTACTTGATTCTAAATCTGCTATTGTTCTGCTTACCCGAACAATGCGGTCGTAAGCTCTGGCTGATAAATTCAGCTTGTCCATAGCACGGTTCAATAACTTTTGAGACGATAAATCTAGTCTACAATACTTTCGCATTTCTCCTATACTCATTTGGGCATTTGTAAAAGAAGAGGATTCCGTAAATCGATCAGCTTGGATATGACGTGCTTTGATCACTCTTTCCCTAATAACTTCACTTTTCTCAGAGTTTGTTTCAGCATTTAGGTCCTTCACATCTACAGGTGATACCTCAATATGAATATCAATTCTGTCAAGTAAAGGACCAGATATTTTGTGTAGATAGCGTTGAACCTGATTAGTACTACAAGTGCAATCCTTCTCTGGATGGTTGTAGTACCCACAAGGACACGGGTTCATTGATGCCACAAGCATAAAACTAGCAGGGTAGTTAATGTTAAATTTAGCCCTAGATATTGTGATTTCTCTATTTTCAATAGGTTGTCGCAAAACTTCTAGAACCGATCTTTTGAATTCAGGGAGCTCATCTAAGAAAAGAATTCCGTTGTGCGCTAAGGAAATAGCACCTGGGTTAGGATAGTTTCCACCGCCAACAAGAGCTACATCAGAAATGGTATGATGCGGAGCTTGGAATGGTCGAATTTGAAGAAGTCCTCTCTGGTCATTTAGGTTCCCGACTACTGAGTGAATTTTAGTAGTTTCAATTGACTCTTCTTCGGACATTAATGGCAATATGCTTGGAAGCCTTTTAGCAATCATTGTCTTACCCGATCCAGGAGGTCCAATGAGCAAAATATTGTGTCCTCCAGAAGCGGCTATTTCAGCGGCTCTTTTCATCTTATACTGACCTTGGACCTCATTAAAATCAATATCATCTAACACAAATTCTTTTCGGACACTTGAAGTGAATTTAGGACTACTGGAGGGCTTCTTTAAAATTTGAATGGCCTCTTTAATATGCGATACAGCATAAATATCAATGCCTTTAATGACACAGGATTCTTGAGCATTTTGAGCAGGCAACATGATGCTCTTAAATCCGTCTTTCTTGGCTTGTATAACCATGGGCAATATACCTTTTATAGGCTTCACACCACCATCCAAGGAAAGTTCACCCATTATAGCAAAATCATTCAGGTAAGTATGGTCCAGTTTTTCATCAGCTGCTAAAATTCCAATGGCAAGTGGCAAGTCATAGGAAGAACCTTCTTTCCTGATATCTGCAGGAGCCATATTAATAGTTATACCCTTACCAGGAATTTTGTGTGCATTGTTCTTAAGAGCCGCATCAATCCTATGTTGACTCTCTTTAATGGCATTGTCAGGAAGTCCCACTAACATGAAAAAAAAGCCCTTTCCAATATTGACTTCTATGGTAATTTTTTGAGCGTCTATGCCTCTGAGCGCATAGCCATATGTTTTAACGAGCATAAGATGATTTTTTCCAAATTTATGACTAGAAATTACTTGAAATTCAATTGTTAACAGTTTACCCGGATAAAGAAATCAACAGGTTTAACCACGATTATGCGATGTATGATCTGGGTTTAATAATTTTGTGTAATTGAATATACTTGATCACGACATATGGAAAAGGGAG
>JALEGO010000456.1 GCA_022763165.1 Flavobacteriales bacterium | reverse complement strand
TATTATTACACTTTGGTTCCTGTGTATTGCTCACAATTTTTTTGCTTTCAACTTTGAAGAACATCAAGGACAGTTTGCAGCTCAAAATGGTGAGGTTAGAAATGATATTCTTTTTAGAACAAAAATCGGAGGGACTAATATATTGTTTCACAAAGATGGTGTGAGCTTTTATTTTTATAAAATCGAAGAAATACCATTTGACGAATTGTCTCCTGAACAAAAGGCAGAAGTACAACAAGGGAATTCTGCCACTCAAAAGAGGGTGTCATACGCTAAGATCTTCAAGAAGTTCATTGGTGCCAATCCTAATGCCGAGGTTTTAGGCCAAGAATTGACAAATGAAAAAAAGAACTATTTTCTAGGCCATCTGTCCGAGGGCATAAAGAATGTGCCCCTCTATAAGCGTTTGACATATCATGAGATTTATCCAAACATTGATTTGGTGTTTTATGAAAAGGCAGGACGCTTGAAATATGATTTTATACTGCGTCCTGGGGCTAATGTGGAAGACATCAAGATGCTGTATGAATCTTCTCAGAGTTCCAATATTTCCAAAGATGGAGTATTGTCAGTTGATTTCGAGACAATAGCTGATTTTTATGAGACCAAGCCATTAGCATATGATGAACAAGGCAAAGAGGTTGATGTGAAGTTTACACCATCAGAAGATGGTATTGGATTTTTACTGGGGAAGTACGACAAATCAGAGACGATTATTATTGACCCAGAACTCTATTGGTCAACTAATTTTATTGGAAATAGTAGTAATGAAACATGGACCAATCCTGTTTTTGATAGGTGTAATAATATGTATGGTGTAGCTTACACTTATGACGAATTTATGCCTGTCTTGAATAGCGGAGGAAATTGGTTCCAACAAACCTTTGCGGTTCAGGGAAATATTACAGAGTTGATCATAGTCAAATTTGCGCCAAACGGAGAACTGCTCTGGTCGACTTATTACGGTGGTGATGCTGGAGATTATATGAATGTTGACTACGGAAAGTGTATGGCTATAGACGGTAATGACCAAATATATATTGCAGGAAGATCCGGAAGTAACAACCTTTTCTTGAAAGATCCTGGTAATGGAGCTTACTTTGAAAACAATGTGATTACTGGAGGGACAGGCCAAGCTTTTATTTTACAATTTAATCCTGCAGGTGATTTGATTTGGGCGACTAGGTTTAATAATGATGTAGGGTCAACTTCCAACAATGGCACCAGAATCAATGGGATCGTTGGGGATGATAACGGAAACCTTTACTTTACGGGAAGCACCTATAATCACAGTAACGTTGATATTCCTGTTAGAGATCCTGGGGGAGGTGCTTTTTACCAACCCACATTCAATGGAGATCAAAACTCTATAGTAGGAAAGTTTGATGTTAACCACAGTCTGGTTTGGTCGACTTATATAAACGAACCCTATACTGAATACGATCAGGGTAGTGATATAACTGTCGATAACAATGGTAATGTCTTCATGACTGGAAGAACTACCATTTACAATCAAGCACTACCAAATCCGAGTTTCAAAATCGTAAACCCTGGTGGAGGAGCATATATACAAAATCAACATGGTGATGTTTTATTTGGGGGGATTGGAGGCGATTCTTATATCATGAAATTTGATCAAAACCTGTCATTGGTTTGGTCTACTTTATATGGTGGTGATGATCAAGACATCCCTTCACAAATCGAGGCTGATGCGAATGGTCGAGTGCATATTGTTGGAAGGGCTTGCAAAAGCACGGATTTTCCAACGTTGGATCCTGGAGGTGGGGCCTATTTTGAAGGTGCTCGTACATCTACAACAAATCATGATAGTTACTTGATTTCTTTTGATAATAATGGTGTTCGACAGTGGGCAACCTATTTCGGAACAGGAGTTGATGGAAATACCATGTTTGGTCTTGGAGCATCATCTAAATCAAGTATTTATGTCTCGGGCTATGTATGGAATGGAGGCTTAAACACCCAGAATAACCCTGGTTCCTACTTCCAACCAGCATATGGGGGAGGTGGAACTGATGGCGTATTGTTGAAGCTTGGTAATAACTATCAGCTCGAGTGGGCCACCTATCTTGGTGGTAATGCGAACGAAAGCTATTACATCAAATCTACTGTTCATGAAACGGCATGCGGAGATACAATCTTTGCGACTTTTGGTCGAACCCAATCTACGAATTTCCCATACATTAACCCAGGAACTCCGGCTTGGTTTCAGGATACAATGGGTGGAGCTTCTGGAGCATCAACAGTCACAAAATTTTTAGAGACCAATACCCAATTAGATACTTCCAAGTTTATCGACACAGTGGTATGTACCTCACCAACAGTATTACTTGATGCATATCAAGCAGGGAAGGATGCAACATACTTATGGCAAGATGGTTCTACAGATTCCGTGTATTGGGCATCGACTTCTGATACTTTTTGGGTGGATATTACCATAAATTGTTGTGTTGTAAGGGATACTTTCATTGTTACGATTCTAGAACCACCTGCTAATGATGATACTTTAGTTTGCTCTACACAAAACCTGATTTTAGATGCAACTACTCCTGGAGGCACTTATGTGTGGCAAGACGCGAGCGTAAACGCTACTTATAACCCCGTAAATCCAGGAATTTATTGGGTGGATATCACAGTTGGAGGTTGTACTAAAAGAGACACTTTTGAGGTAGAACACTATAAGGATTCAGTATATCAAATAGCTGCTTGTGCAGGAACACCAGCAGTTCTCAATCCCACATATAACTCTGCGAGTGCTTA
>JALEGO010000047.1 GCA_022763165.1 Flavobacteriales bacterium | reverse complement strand
CGCGGTATGATCGCAGATAGCTTGAGAAAGAGTGGGTTGAAAGGGCAAATAAAATGGACGGACTCTGATAATAAAGTCCATACAGTTTTGTCAGATGAAAAGGGTCAATATGAAATGTACGTTGAAGGACAGATGTTCTATGAACTTGAATGCTCCGTTTTAGGTTATAAAACGAAGAAAATAAAGTTTATGAAACAGACTTTATATCAAGAAATTAAGTTTCTAGACTTTCCAATGTTGAGTTTAAAGGCTGGGGAAAACTTTGTTTTAAATGATATCTATTTTCACCCTGGCACATATGCTTTCAAAGAAAAGTCCTATGGAACCCTTAAAGAACTAGCTAAATTCATGCATACAAATGATTTGGCTCAAATCGAAATTCAAGGGCATACCAATGGAAAGGGAGTTGTCAAAAAGAATCCGAGGAAAGCACACTTAGGCCCGGAATGGAACTTTTCAGGTAACGAAAAAAAGCTATCTAAGTTAAGAGCTGAAGCAGTTAAGCACTATTTAAGAAATGATGGAATTTCAGAAGAGCGCTTGGCAACAGTAGGACTTGGAGCTAAAAAGATGCTATATCCACAACCTAGAAACAAAAGAGAAAGAGACGCCAATAAAAGAGTAGAGGTATCTATACTTTCACTGGATTATAAGCATACTTCAGCGTTGCTAGATAAATAAAATAGCAAAGCATTCTTTCCTTGAAGTAAGTAATCAATTAACGATCCATTTGAAACCCGTGATTTTTGCGGCAGAAGCATCTGAAATATAGACCTGGTACATTCCACTTTCAAGTGTTTCTGTCCCAATAATTTGTTGATTAATCATATTCATATCTATGTTGTTGGACAGTACTTCTTGTCCAATACTATTTATAATATGGATGGAATAATTAGAATCAAAATCGTTGGATGAAGAACTTATAAATAGCTCTCCGTTCGATGGGTTGGGGTAGTATTTCACAACCGCTTCATTATTAACTTTTTCTATTGATTGTACTTTTGAATATTCAAATTTTCCATCATGGTCTACAATACGTAATCTGAAGAACTGTTCTTGCGGACCAACATTGCTTATAAGAAACTCATAGTCAAGTAGAACATTGGAATTTCCTGCAGCAGATACTTCAGCCGCTTCTTCAAAATCTTCGCCATCTAGTGAACGTTCAATGACGAATTTCTCTGAGTTTATTTCTGTAGCAGTTTGCCATTCTAGGTATGCATGGTCTTCTTCCCTCATAACTGAAAAGGAAATGAGCTCAACGGGTAATGGAGAATTGATTATGTCTGTAGTTCCCAGATGAAAGCTTCCAGATAAATCGGCCAAACCAAGTCCGGTTCTTTGAACAATTGGATTACCAGTAGTTCCAGAATTCACGCCAGCCGTTCCAACAGCACTTCCATTTAGTACCACTCTTAGATCAGCCACGTCACCAATATTGGTAAAACCGTCACCACCCATTTGCATATTATAGGTGCCACCAGCAAGACCATTCCCAGTGCTTACCGACCAAGTGCCGTTATCTATTCGATCTACAGTTTGCGCTCCATCAACAATAGTAACATCTTGGTAGCCGGAACCTATATTGGCAGAAACCGTTACAGTTCCTCCGGTTGAAGGTGCAACTGCAGGCATTGATAAATAGAAGATTCTGTCTAAACTGGTCGATCCAACAGGAAAGAAACCTGGAATACCACCATCAGCAATCGTGCTTGCGCTAAACCATCTTTGGAAACTGCCATTGGCAATGTTTCCTGTTGTATAACTGAGAGTTCCCGCAGAAACAGCAGATGTACCCAAAGTTAGAGTACCTCCATTGGCATCAATGTGCCCATTAGTCATAGTTAATTGATTATCTACATTGAAAGATCCATCCATGGTTTTAGTGCCTCCGTTATCAATTACTAAATTGTAGTAAGAATCTTGGGGGTCAATTATGTTTTGATCACCAGCTCTGTTATATGTAACTGTGGTATTGTTTGCACTACTAAAAAGCCTTGTGTCAGAATCATTGAACTGGCCTGTAATGGTCATTGTAGCCCCAGCAAAGTTGGTAAAATTGATAAGAGCACTTGGATCAATGTCAGCGAATTCATTGAACTCAAGATCTCCCGTATTTTCCAATGTAAATTCTGTAGTGTTGTCTAAATCTATATCCCCAGAGAATGTAGCAGACGCACCAGAAAGGTTCTCGAATTTATTTCCAGTATCCCCAACACTTTCTACTCTTAGTCTTGTAGCAATAAGGGTCCCATCATTTACGAAAACGGAATTGTCACGGTTGAATCTAATCTGGTCAGCAACATGCAAAGTCGCATTGTTCGTAAAAGTATCAGTGTTATGCTCTATATATAAGTCATCATTTATGGAAAGCGTACTTGAATTGTGAATAAAATGAATACCTGCAGTTGTCATTGACAGTCGGTCATTAACCGTGAATGTGCCAGTCACATTGTTAGTTATGGTTTGACTGCCACCTGAAAAGATAAGATCATCTTGAATGAAAATTCTTCCAGTTCCTTGAAAGGTAACATCTGCCTGATCCGTTACCCTGAAATCGACAACATCAATACCTGTAGTAACATCATTGCTCGTGATCGTATGCGCGTCTCCACCGCAGAAGACTATTGAGGCATTTGATTGGCTGTTACGGTTAATGACTCCGCCAGCGTTGACAACTATATTGCCACTGTTCATAACATTAATATTCAGGTCTGCAGCGGTCCATCTTAAAGTCGCCCCACTAGCAACGTTTATGTCTTTTATGTTGACTTCTGAGTCAATATCAACCACATCTGGACTTTCAATATTGGCAGTATCTAAGTGACCAGGAATACAATTACATGCTGCTCCTCCTGAAGTTGTGGACCATGCCGTTGGATCATCCCAGGTAGAAGATGCAATAGAAAATAATTCATTTACTTCGGATATGAGTACATTATCTATATTATAACGTTCTCCACTTCCATTACATGCGATTACAACTCTCACTTGTAAAGAGGTGCCTGATAATCCATCCACTGAGGCTGTAACCACTCCTGAGAAATCACCAAGTCTATTTTCAATCGTGACTGGAGATGCTCCATCAAGAATGTATTGAACCGTGATGCTGTCAGTAGCTTCTTTATTGTCAGAAGTACTTTCTATATCCACCCTTATGGATGCATGAGTATAACCACTGATATCCATTGAGGCAGAGTTCCAAATTACTTGACCGTTCACATCTCTGGCTTGCATCAAACCATTCCGAACTTCAAAATAGTCGTCACCATCAACGAATGACGCTCCAGAGACGTCTATTGTCCATGGCGTGCCCCCTGCATCAGTAGTAGTTCCATCTGCAAGATCATCAAAGTTCTCGAAATAAATTGTTGCGGCTTGGGAATAAGTGAATAAAACTAGTTGTAAAATGAGTAAAATGTGTTTCATCAATATGGTTTTAAATAAGACTAAGAACGAAATGTGTTATTATTATTACGTAATTTTTTTGAAAAAGTTACGTCCATTGGCCCTTGTAAAATGATTAACTTTGTGCATTATATCTGATTTGAGCTCTATTTCTAAATATCTTTCCCTAGTAAAATTCAGTCACACAATTTTTGCTTTGCCCTTTGCATTAATCGGCTTTTTTCTTGGGATTCAAGAACCAGGATTCGTGTTCGAATGGAGGATTTTTGGTCTTGTTGTTTTGTGTATGATCTTCGCCAGAAGCGCTGCAATGGCATTTAATCGATTTTTGGATAGAGATATAGATGAGCTAAATGAGAGAACCAAAGTTCGGGAAATTCCTGCGGGTAAAATAAAACCATCTTCGGCTTTAACATTCGTTATTGTCAATTGTGTATTTTTCGTTATTTCAACTTACTTCATCAATAAACTTTGTTTTATGCTTTCCCCAGTTGCGCTTATCGTTGTATTGGGTTATAGTTATACTAAAAGGTTCACCTATTTGTGTCATTTAGTACTTGGAGTAGGGTTGGCCTTGGCTCCAATAGGAGCATTCATTGCAGTAACAGGAGCATTCAAACTTCTGCCTTTGTTGTTTTCTTTTGTGGTACTATTTTGGGTAAGCGGTTTTGATATTATTTATGCCCTACAAGATGAAGATTTTGATCGATCAAATAGTCTTAATTCGATTCCTGTTAAACTTGGTAGGATAGGAGCAATGCGTTTATCGGAAGTTCTGCATTTTTTCTGTTTTATTTTTCTACTATGGGCAGGATTTTCAGGAAATTTTAGTATCCCTTATTTCATTGGTTTGGCAGCTTTCAGTGGTTTGCTCGTATATCAGCATTATATCATTTCTCCTAATGATTTGAGTAAAGTCAACCTTTCTTTTTTTACAGCAAATGGAATAGGTAGTGTTGTGTTTGCAGTTTCTGTAATTCTTGATTTATATCTGTAAAAGTTGAACTTAAAGAATCTCATAAAAACTTTAGGTCCAGGTATATTATTTGCTTCTACCGCGATTGGCGTATCACATTTGGTTCAATCAACACGTGCTGGTGCTAACTATGGGTTTGCGTTGGTATGGGCCATATTACTTTCAAATATTTTTAAATATCCGTTTTTTGAATTTGGGTCTCGATATGCAAATGCTACAGGAAAGAGCATAATTGATGGTTATGAAAGAATGGGCAAATGGATGCTCTATTTGTATGTTTTGATAACCCTCGGGTCAATGTTTTTCGTGACAGCGGCTGTTGGTGCAGTTACAGCTGGTTTTTTAAAAAACCTTTTTGGTCAAGACGTTATGACTTATGTTGCTCATTTTCTTTCTAATGTTATCACTTTGGGAGAAAACGTGAATTATTTCAAGCCTGAAAGCTTTATACTTCCAGTAAGTCTTCTGTTTACCATATGCCTGGCGCTCCTTCTAATCGGTAAGTTTAATGTCCTGGATTCTTTGGTCAAGATTATAGGCATTGTTCTATTGATCACAACAATTTTGGCATTCTTCTTAACTATTGGGCATGGACCTGTACCTAAAGTAGCCAACTTTGAAGCACCACAAATATGGACAGAAACCGGAATAGCATTCTTAATCGCATTAATGGGATGGATGCCTACGGCTGTAGATTTAAGCGCTTGGAATAGCCTTTGGACTGTAGCGAGAATCGAACAAACTGGCTATAAACCATCGCTTAAAGAAACGCTCTTTGATTTTAATTTTGGCTACATCGTTTCTGCAGTTTTGTCCTTGTGTTTTGTAACAATGGGAGCATATTTGATTTTTGGAACCGGCCAATCTATGCCCAATAAAAGTCATGAATTTGCGAATGGAGTAGTAGAGCTATACACAACTACCATTGGTCAGTGGAGTTATTGGATTATAGCGGCAGCTGCCTTTTCAATTATGTTTGGAACTTCAATAGCCGTCTTTGACGGTTATGCGAGAGCGTTGAACAAATCGGCTGAGTTGATCTTTCCAAGTCAAAATATCAAGAAACAAGGTTTTTTCAAATCGTACAACTATGCGCTTTTAATCGTTGGAATCGGCTCTTTTATGATTATATATTTCTTTGGAAGTTCTTTGAAATCATTAGTCGATTTAGCAACTACCATTTCTTTTCTTATCGCACCTATTATTGCAATTGTCAATTTTAAATTGGTATTAGGAAAAGATGTTCCGGCCTCTCATAAACCAGGAAAGTGGCTGAGAACATTAAGTGTTTTAGGAATAATTTTCCTGTCTGGATTTAGTCTGTTTTTCATTTATACAAAACTATAATCACAATAAAGAAATTGTCCTTTCGTTCGATAGTTATGAACTTCAAATTGCTGACTTTAACGTGCTTGATCTCTTCGTTTTGTATTGGTCAAGAGTCTTTTAACAAATCATGGACTTTTGGTACTAAGGTCTTAGCTCCTTCTTACACAGGGAAGTGGCAAACGGGTGAGATACTTGATATTTATTTGAAAAATATCAATGGTTACTCTGATGCTTATAAATACGATAACGCCACAGAAAATACTTTTGTTTATAATGAACCTTCGTGGGCTATCGGTGGCAACATTGAATCGATCAAGGACTCCCTTTCTTTTATAAACAATTCCAACCTAATGGGTTTGATCAAATTTGGGTTTTCTGCAAGCAGAAATTGGAGCGGTCTAACGGCAAATGAGTCGTTTTTTATTAGCGATGACTATTTATCTGAGCTTTACGAACTAGAGGGCAGCGCACTTCGCACAATTGATAGCACTCATACTATAGACATAGTGCAGGATGTTTTTAGTGTAACCACTGGTTTTGATTTTTTGAGAAAAACACCAAATGGTCATTGGTTAAGGTATGGTTATAATCTTCACTTTTCTTATGCTTTTCAATCCCAGTTCAATTATTGGACTCATGCTTCCTTGAAAGAAGAAAATCTAGATGAGTTCATGTACAGTTATTTAGGCTCAAGTGGTGTTTTTGAGTTCTCTGGTCCAAACTATTTTGCCATTAGCCCTGCTTTTAACTTTGCTGTTGATTTAGACTTGAAAAAAGGAGAGCAAGAGTCACTTTGGAAATTGACCTTAGAGACTCAATTAGGAGCATCATTTGTTGTTCGCAACAATAAATCAGTGAATGGCTATTTTTCCTCCTTTGGTCTTGGAATAAGACGAATTTTGAAGTCATAGCCTCAATATTGTTCACACAAACGAAGTTATAACAGAACTTTTTTTCGCACCCATTAATTTGATTTTCAAATTGTTAATTTGTATTTCTGACAATTGATTTGAAATATTATAGTACTATGCATTGCATAATACCTTTTTTTATATATATCTTTGTTATGTTAAGTATTATATAATTATTATAATCATGAAAATCGAGAATACAAAAGCACAAATGAGGAAAGGGATCCTTGAGTTTTGTATTCTTTCCATTCTGCAATCTGGAGAGGCTTACCCTTCAGATATTATTGATAAGCTCAAAAAAGCTAAACTCATAGTAGTGGAAGGAACATTGTACCCATTATTGACAAGGCTTAAAAATGCAGGCTTATTGTCATACAGATGGGAGGAATCCAAATCTGGGCCACCAAGAAAGTATTATCAAATCACAGACTCTGGTCAAGACTTTCTAATCGAATTGGATTATACTTGGGAACATTTACAAAATGCCGTTAACCTAACAAGACAAAAAAGACTATCATGAAAAAAACTGTTACCATAAATATTTCAGGAATTGCGTTTACCATAGATGAAGACGCATATGAAAAACTGAGTTCCTATTTGGCTACTATCAGGGGATACTTTAAATATTCTGAGGGACAAGATGAAATCATGATGGATATTGAATCGAGGATTGCAGAAATGCTCTCTTCTCGAGTTCAAGAGGGTAAGGATGTAATTAATCTTGAAGATATTGATTATGTCATCTCTGTAATGGGGCAACCAGAGGATTATATCGATGAGGAAGTTGAAGAGGAAATCGAATCAGGACGGAAAAAACAGAAGCAAAAACAAAGAAGGCAAAGAGGACCTAAGTCTGCAAGATCTAGGTTGTATCGTGATCCCGATAGAAGAGTGTTGGGAGGTGTATGCGCAGGTATTGGTCATTACTTTGGCATAGATCCTGTATGGTTAAGACTTCTTTGGATTGTTGGAGTGCTCTTTTTTGGAACTGGTTTCTTTCTTTACATCATCTTTTGGATTGCTATGCCTGAAGCCAAAACATCTAGCGAGAAGCTTGAAATGAAAGGAGAACCAGTCAACTTTGACAACATTGGAAGAGTAGTAGAAGAGGAAATGGAAAGTGTAAAAAAAAAATTAGACGATTTCTCAGAAGATTCAAAGGGCGATATCGCCAGTTTAGGCAACAGGGCAGCTAACCTCATTGAACGGCTCATTCAATTCATAATTGCTGTTATTGGATTGGTATTTAAAGCGATAGGAAAAGTTTTAGGTGTGTTCTTTCTGTTTTTTGGTGTTGTTTGTCTGATTGGATTGTGTGCGATTTGGTTGGGAGCGGACTCGGTACACATTAATAATAATGGAATTTCTCAAAGTTGGAACATTTACGAAGCTTCCAATCTGGTTTTTGGTTCTTCAACTCATAAAATATATGCTTTAATCGGAGCAAGTTTGATGATTGGAATACCTTTTATTGCCCTCATTTATGGTGGTTTTAAAATCCTTTTCAACTCTAAAAAGGGGATTCCAGGAATGGGCATTATTTTAACCATCTTATGGGTTGCAGGCTTGATTACCTGTGGTGTATCAGCCATTTTTTTAACGAATGATTTTCAAAATCATGGCGTCCATAATGAGGAGATAGAACTTGGGGTAACAGATAGTTTGATTCTCAGTTGTAATACGGATGTAAGTGGTGAATTTCATAATCATAAAGGCGCAGGCCTTTACTACGAAGAAGATCAAGATATTTGGAAATTGTCGAACACTAAACTTAATATATCACCTTCTTCTGAAGAAGTTTATGTAGTTGATTTTGAATTTCATGCGAGAGGAGGGAGTTATAAAGAGGCGTTGAGCAACGCAAAAAAGGTAAAATATCAGTACCAAGTTTTGGACAATGAAGTTAGACTTGATCCATTTGTTACCATAGATAAGAACCAATGGAGAAACCAAAGAGTGTCGATAGACATTAAAGTACCTAAAGGAAAGTATATACAATTAAACAAAGGAATGGAAATGCTGCTTTATGATGTTGACAATAAGCATCATATGCTTGATAGCGATATGCCTGGAAATTTGTGGTATATGAATCATCAAGGTGAATTAGAATGTGTAACTTGTAATAATTAAAAACTCAAAATGAAATATTTAACATTATTTTTCGTGGCAATTGCTTTTTGCAGTTGTACAATGAGAGCCGAAGTGACTGATAGTGATAAGGTTCGAAAAGAAGATCGTAATCACAGCAATTTTTCGGGGATTCATGTGAGTAGTGGGATTGATGTAAAGTTGAAACAAGGTCAAAATTATGCTGTGACCATTGAAGCTTCAGAAAGTGTTTTGTCAACGGTATCAACTGAGGTTGAAGATGAAATACTGATTATTACCAGGGGCTCTAAGGACAAGGTTGATTCTTTTTTCGATAACCTATATGGCAATGGTAACATCAATGTTTACGTGACTTTACCAATGGTAGACTTTATTAAAGCAAGTTCGGGGTCAGACATTGATGGAGATGGAGCTTTTAAAGTTGATGACATCAAAATCAATTTAAGCAGCGGTAGTGATTTGAAAATGAGTTTAGATGCTAAAAATATGAGTGTATCTATTTCTAGTGGCAGCGATATGGACCTTACAGGAACGGCCAGGTCATTAAAAGTCAAAGCAACTAGTGGAAGTGACTTAGACGCTGATAATTTTCAAGTAGAAGAATGCAGTCTTTTTCTTTCCAGTGGCTCTGATGTTTCGATTGATGTCACTAAAATTCTTAGCGTTAAAGCTTCTGGTGGCTCCGATGTAAAATACAAAGGCAACCCTCAAATCACGAGTCAAGATGTTTCTGGAGCTTCGGATCTAAAAAAAATAAACTAATCCCTTTTTTCATTCCAATGCCTGCCTATTTTGTGATTTGAATAGGCAGGTATTGTTTTTTACCATCTAGTAGTTCAATTTCAACAAGATATTTTTCTGAACTCAATTCCTGTAAATTGAGATAAATGTTCTTATCTCTAGCTTGTTTCTCATATACAAGTCGTCCCCTTAAATCCCATAGCCTCAGCCATAAAATGGTCTCCTCAGATTGAATTTTAAATTCACCAGAAGATGGGTTAGGGTAGACCTTAACAGTTAAGTCATTATGACCTATTTCTAAAGATGTATTAATGTCAATCTGAATCGTATCGGTGGTTTTGCAACCTAATGAATCACTAAGGGTTACTATATATATTCCTGGGGGAAGATTGATAGGGTCTTCATTGGTCGATTCAACTACAGTATTACGAACCCACTGAAAATAATATGGCATTAGTCCTCCAGATGGTGTAGTAAACACATCATAAATGACAATCGAATCTATAGTAAGTACCAAAGGAACAGGATCAATTAAGATAGCAGTATCAATGCCAGTACAGTTGTTTCCATCAATTACCGTAAGAACGTATGTTCCTGAATACAAATTGTTTAAATCTGGACTTGTGTCACCTGTGTTCCACAGGTAACTGATATTTGGGACTCCATTTGTGACTTGG
>JALEGO010000455.1 GCA_022763165.1 Flavobacteriales bacterium | reverse complement strand
CACCACATTCATTGGTGATTTTGATGGTAAGATCATAGACACAATTGAAACATACATTTGATACCAGACAGGGATCGAAAAGTGTATCTACCACCAAACCATAATCAAAAGTGTAATTACCTGTGGTAGGTACAAGTAGTTCGGAATAGAAGTTAATAGAGGCTTGTTGTTGATCTACAATATTGGAAGAAGAATATCCATTAAGATCTTTTGCCAAGAGGTCAGAAGTGATGTTTACTGCTGCGTCAGTAGCAGACTCCAATTCTTTGAGAGCTGTTACAGTATCACCTGCCAAGGCTGTAGCAATGGTTCTACCTTTCATATCGATGTAAGCAACAGTTACATTACCATTAGCATCAACAGCTACATTCTTTTTATAATGCGCAGCATCCCCCACTTCGGAGCCAAAAAGCCTCCACAGTTGAATAGGATCTGGTTTTCCATAAAATCGTTTAAAATCGTGCCCAGAGCCAAGTTGGAACTCTGGCCCTACAGATCCTTGCCTTCTGATTCTACCAGTATTATCAGGAGTATATTCTATTTGAGTGAAGGGATAATCATGAGCATCAGGCACAAAGGCATTAAACCCATCTTGAACAGGATTATTAGGTGAATAATATTGAGAAGCCCCAGCAGTTGTATCCATTCTACCGGTAATACCTCCACAAGAATCATTGCCATCTTGATCAAAATCATCGGCCATATATGGCTTCAAAGTATCATCAATATTAAATGCGGAGTAGAACTTAAGAGTTGATTTAAAAACAGTGTCGTTTGGGTTATTGGTACATGGCTGGAAGTTCACTGGCCCCGGCAAAATTTGAACAGCGGGTCTACCTTGATAATCATAAATGGTTTCTGAAACTATTGCTACAGAATCTGAATTTTGCTGAACAACCCTTTGTCGAGCATAATTTGATCCATCATAAAAGCCTATTGATCCCTTTTGTTTTCCTGATTCTGCAAAGACAGAATGAAATTGCCAGTTAAGATTTGTTTCAAAAGCTGTGTTATTGTAATAGATTCCAGAATTAATTCCAGCTAAAGAAGCCTGATCGCCTCTATTCCATACCCCCACAATGCGAATACTCGGATCGCTAATATCTCTACCAATAGCTCTGACTCTATAGAGAATATAACCTCTTTCAAAAGCCAAAGGAATGGCATAGTTGGAGTTTAAATGAGAGATGTTTACCCTAGAAGAGTTGTGAGTAAAATCATAATTCAATTGACTTTGATTGATGGTAGAACTCAAATTACCTGTTCCATAATCATTAACAAAAGCCCATTCTACTTCATATTCTTCTGCCTCAGGTATGCCTGTCCACTGAAAGTTGATTTGATCAAAGATGCCATCACAATCAGTATCTACAATATCTGGAGCAGTAAAACTTAGAGGTGTTGAGGCAACATTGGCAAAATCATTATATCGATTGGTCTTTATTGTTGATTGTACAAAAAGGTGTTCAGGTAAGGTTTGAACTGTATTGTCTCCATCGACAGAGATAGCAGTGATGGTTACCTGAAAAGCATGCGCCTTACCAAATAGATGTGTTTGTTTATCGGTATAAGAAACAGCTGGATTTGGGTCATAATCTAGAGACAATTTTTTAAAGAAAGCAGCTGTAGCATTACCATTGATATCATAGGGTTGTACCTTGACTGTAATGGTAACATCCATTGGATCAGTATAGATTTTAGGATAATGATGATCCACCCCGAAAGTAATGAGATCTTGCAACTCAAAATCAGCGAAAGTTATTGGATCATTTGGCAGTTGAACAAAAGACGTTGCAGAAGCATTACCAATGGTCACAGGGATACTGTTCTGAGTAGAAATAACATTAGTAACTTCAAGCTGTTTAGCAAACGAAACATTAAAACATAAGGATAGAAAAAGTATTACCAAAAACTTGGTATATGCACGTGAGGTTCTAAACATTACTTTCATTTTAGTCGGGTGTCTAAGATTTTGTAATCGCTAAATGTGGCATGTGGTTTATACTTCTTGCCCTGAGAGGTAATATATCGATCTAAATTTATTTGTTCGCTCTTAACTTTTCCAATTACAAAATTCTCATAAAGAATTTCCAGTTTGGGTTCAATTCTAACAGACTCATTTTGATCATTTTTTATCGTTTTGTTGAAGTAAATAGTAACTTTTTGCAACCAGCCTTTATTGTGAACAGTAAGCTCACACTGAGAATATGGGCCTTTCTTATATTTAAAAACATATTTTTCCCCAGAACTCGTTTTTTCGCTGCTCACGCTTTCGCATACCTCGAGCCACTTTTCAACATCAGTATTCATGAAATCCTTAGGATCAAATGAGTGAGGCTCAGAGATTGCCATCACTTTTTCTCTATCATTTACAGTCAATCTGATGCTACCTTTTTGAAGCGTTTTATACCCAAGTAAATCACTGAAATAATCATCCCCAATTTTGTAAAATTTACCTTTTGATCTTTCATGAGGCTCAGAGTCTGTTTGCTTCTTGTAAGACTTGTGAACGATATCTGTTGAATAGTTATCAGTATTTGAATAGAATTCTGTCATCTTATCAAATACTATTTTAAGCTCCTCGGTAGATGGATTTTGTCCAAAGACGTTTAATCCGAATAAAGCTAGAATGAGGGTGATATGAACAAATTTGTAAATCAATGAAAACTACTCTTCAATAAACCTGTGAATATTATGATCGTATATATAAACCGGAGAACCTGAAAGCGGTACCAGTCGTGCGTCACCAAAACGCACTCCTCTGCTCCTAAAATGGAACCTTAGTTCTAAAGCATTGGTTTCTAAGCCAACAGGATAAACAAACTGACCACTTATAGTATTGTAGCCTATTCCATAATTAGCTGAATAAAATGGACCTGCAATAGAGTCAGTTTGGGGGAATCTTACCGTTACAAAAGCCGTATCGGTATCTCCTTGGACGTTGTTAGGAAGGAAATAGATATCTTTAACATCAACCGTGAGTGTGTATGTTTCGCCCTCGACTGGTATCAAGCAGGTCGTGCAAGTGTCAATACAACAACCATCATCGATTTCAACACTGTATGTAACCGTATCAATACATGGTCCGCATGAATCATTTATAACATAAAGCATTACATCATAGGTTCCCACAGCGTTATACTTGTGCTTAGGATTCATTAGTTCACTATGATTTCCATCCCCAAAGTCCCAATAAGCATAAATAATGTTATTACCACCTGGATCCACGCTCGTGTTAGTAAATGATATGGAATCAGCAACGCAACTTCCATCAAATGTGAAGTCAGCAGTTAATGAACATTCCGGTCCATTTTGATCGCAAACGATAATTGGTTTGTAGTTTTCTATTGGACTAAAATTATCTTCAACAAAGGATGGAGTAGATTCATTTATAGTAATAGCTAGTTGCATTAAACCAATATTAGTTGTGTCATAAGCGTTTTTATTATTTGGGATCAATGGAACGAAACCATTGTCAGAACAACCAGATTCAGAGAATCCTGAAAACGTAAGAATTGTATCCGAGACACCATGGACAATACCAAAATCGTTATGTACAAAGTTAGCCGCAAGAAATTGTTGTACATTTCCACTATTAAAGGCAAATGCGTTAAGGGAACCAATAGGTGCATTTGAGATAGAATTCCCTGAAGTATCAACGAAGAATATCCCAGACCCAAAACTACTTGTAACGTTTGGCTCAACTAAAGCAAAGTACTCACTATAAGGTGTG
>JALEGO010000454.1 GCA_022763165.1 Flavobacteriales bacterium | reverse complement strand
GTGTATCCAATTATATTAGAAGTCCCAGCTTCAAAGAATGCTTTCATTGAAGCAGTATGCATTCCATTTATATTTTTGTTAGAATCTACCGGGAAATCATTGGTAAGATCAATATATGGAGATTCAGTGTTATCAATAGTTCCATTTCTGTCTAAATCATAATGATCATAGTAAGTTACTGAATAGACTTCAGTATTGGATGAAGGAAAACTATTACCTAATGAATATCCAAATGTTCCGTTATACTCGGATTCAAATAATCCGTTAGTGTTGTTCGGAATAGACGTTCCAGTATATTTACCTTTTACAACTGGCCTGCTCAAAGCATCATATTTCGTAAACAATTGAACTCCTTCTGCATCTTTAGTCATGACCAAGCGGTCCAAACGATCATAGTAATAAAACTCCTGAGCTTTTCCAGGTATTGATTTCCTGATGATATTTCCTTGATTATCATATATATAAGAATAAACTGCGAAGGAAGGATTATTACAATTAAAGATTCCAGAATTGGTCATCTGAGCCACAGTCATGGGGGGAATGATGAATTTGACTTTACCCAAATCATTATAGACATAATAAGTTTGAGCACCTTCCTTTTCTTCCATGATCAAATGCTTCAATTTATCTTTATACACCAATGTTCTATGGCCATTTTCATCGTGCTTTTCGGTTACATACAATTCATTGGCGTCATAGTATGTGGTTGAGATTCCAGAGGCTTTGAATTTTCGAACTTCATTCATGACATTAGTTCTGTTTTCAAAGCTCAAGTTATGACCTCCATCCAGGCGCCATGTAGATCCTGGACGGCTTTCAGCTATGACTTTTTTGGTCGGAGAATTCTCATATCTTTTCTCGGATTCGGCATAAGAATTGGTTCCTCCGTAAAACGCATCTCTTTTGGTATTTGCATTTTGAACAAAATTTCCATTATTATTAGCTTCTGTGAAAGGTAGATACATCTTAGATACTCTGTTCTGGGCATCATATTCCAATGCACTCACGATATCTCTTTTTAATGGGGAATGTCCGATCAATATTTCCTGAGAAGTCCGACCTAAACCATCCATATAAGTTACTTTAGTATTCTTGTCTTCATCTTCCAATTGACTAATGTCGGCATCCGAGAAAACACTTTTTCGATAACTTGTTTCGGTAATTTTGTTCACTCCATTTGTCACAAAGTTTTGATAGTCATAATCTTTTAGGATTTCATTAAGATGGTTTTTGACTCTTTGCAATCTGTTTTGATCATCGTAAACGAATTGTCCATATCGATTGTTAACATCACCCGTGGCACTTAATAAATTCAATTCATTATATACATAAGTCTCGACTTGAACCTGTTGAGGGAACATCTTTAAATCATCAATCAGTAAAGTACTGGAGCTGTTTATTTCAAGAGCTTGAATGGCCCCAAGATCCAATTTGATCTGCTGCCATTCCGTATGACCACCAATGGCTTGAGAAATGGTTTGTGTTTGACCAGATGCATTTATAATATTAAAATTGATCGTCCCACCATTGACAGCAAGGACCCACAAATCAATTTGAATGGGTTCTGAAGTCCCTTCATTCAAATTATTGGCATAGGAGATTCCAGGAGCATTCAGTTCATATCCTAAGCGTCCTGTATGTGGAATAGTTCTGATTTGATTGGGATCAAGAATCCACCTTCCTTGTGATTGTGTATAAGTCTCAAAATTGGAATATGCGATCCAGGGTGCTTTATCTCCTCGTTGGAACCAATAAGATAGCGGGTAAATAGCCTTGGCAATAGGGTTCTTATCATCCTTGTCAAAGAGATAAGCTGTCGTGAGGTCTTCTGTCTCACCGTAAAGAGCCGGTTTACCCAATGGGTTGTAATCATAAATCAAATAAGTTGTCTCGTATCTTGAGTCGATATTCAAGCTTCCATTTTGAAGGTTTATCGAAGAATAGTTGCTGGATAATGTACTTAAAGGAATTGTTCGATTTTCAGCATATAATGGTATTCCGTTTTCTTCGGTATACAGGTGTAATTGGCTGTTGCTTAGTTTATTTCCGGAACCATCATTGACAAACGATTGTTCCTCTATCACACTAAAAACGTGATTGTCCTGTAAACTTTGAAACCCTTGCAGGTACGGGTTTTGACTTGAAGGTGGGTTCAATTCATTCGAATAAGTGAACTGAGTCGTATAGGTCTTACCATCAATGCTAGCAATTTGTTTTTTGAGATCTCTCAAGTTACTTGAATAATTGTAGTTATTCGTTTCAACTACGACTCCATTATCATAGAAAGTAGAGTCTGTTTCACTGGATATTTGAGCATATCCCGTTTTAAGTTGCATTGGAGCAAAGGCCCATTTGTCAGTATATGCTAAATTGTTGTATGCAGTTCCCAATGCGATCAGAAGTCCAGTTGAACTGAGATCCTCATAAATATCGGTCATGGGGCCAACAAATGTTGGGTGTGGAAATTTACCATAGCCTACTTTAAAATAGAAAACAGTGTCTTCTTCGAAGGCGTAATTCAAAGTTTTCGAATTTACCTTGCTGAATGACCCATTTGATTCTTTCTTGAATGTAGCTTGGTAGATAGGGAGACCCGTTTTGTAATTCTGTGTTATGGGATTCGGAAATGGTTTTTTATGGAAGATTACGTCAGGAAACTCAGCTGGAGAGGTGAATTGTGTAATTGTCTTCCCATTATCAGCGTTTTTGCCATGTCTTATTTCAACAGAACGATAACCAATGGCACTAGACATTGTTTTGTTCACCACTGCTTTAGAATTTCCTTGCACC
>JALEGO010000453.1 GCA_022763165.1 Flavobacteriales bacterium | reverse complement strand
TCTTTTACAATTGCTTCATGAGTAGCAAGGTCTTGCACTTTTTCATTTAACAGAGTTTTCTGAGATTGAGCAGCTTCCTTGAGAGCAGCTTGTAATGTATCTACGTGAGCTTGCTGCTCTTTTATGATCGCTTCGTGGGCAGCAAGAGCTTGTGCTTTTTCATTGAGTAGAGTTTTCTGAGATTGAGCAGCTTCCTTGAGAGCAGCTTGTAATGTATCTACATGAGCTTGTTGCTCTTTTACAATTGCTTCATGAGTAGCAAGGTCTTGCACTTTTTCATTTAGAAGATTTTTCTGAGATTGAACAGCTTCCTTGAGAGCAGCTTGTAATGTATCTACGTGAGCTTGTTTCTCTTTTATGATCGCTTCGTGAGCAGCAAGAGCTTGTACTTTCTCGCTTAGCAGAGTGTTCTGAGATTGAGCAGTTTCCTTGAGAGCAGCTTGTAATGTATCTACGTGGGCTTGTTTCTCTTTTATGATCGCTTCGTGTGCGGCAAGAGCTTGTGCTTTTTCATTGAGTAGAGCGTTCTGAGATTGAGCAGCTTCATTAAGAGCAGCTTGCAATGTATCTACGTGAACTTGTTGTTCTTTTACAATTGTTTCATGAGCGGTAAGAGTTTGTGCTTTTTCATTTAGCAGAGCATTATGAGATTCTGTAGCTTCATTAAGGGCAGCTTGCAATGTATCTACGTGAACTTGTTGTTCTTTTACAATTGTTTCATGAGCGGCAAGAGCTTGCACTTTTTCATTTAGTAAAGTGTTCTGAGAATTTGTGAGTTCTTCTAATTGATGTTTCGCAGCTTCTGCGTCTTTAGCACGTTTATCAAACTTGATGAGTGTCTCATGTATAACAAAATCATCTTCAATTACATTAGGGGGATACTGAAAAAATGGCTTTAGTCTTAGGTGGTCTTTATGTAAATAAAAACGATTAAGACCATCAGCATAAACAAACTCGTAGCCTTTCGATAAAATCAAATGCTCCCATTCTTCATGGACTTCTATTCTTTTCCATTCTTTAGTATTACGAGGACCAGATATGGGGGAACAACTTTCAATAAGCAAAACCCAAGGACGAACATCATTATTCCACCCTTTTAGGATTTGTTGTTCATATCCTTCCACATCAATCTTTAACCAATGGATATCTTTTGTTTTAGTTAAATTCCAAATATCTTGAAGGGTGATAGTTTTTATTTTGTCAATTGAATAATTAAATCCTAATTTTTTATGCTTTTCCGCTATTTTCAAATCAGCCGTCGATAGCCCCGTATCTGCAAAAACATAAAAATCTACTAGTTCTGATGTGTCGGAAACAAACGCTTTGATGATATCATCTTGGGGACGTTGTTGTTTAAAGCTATTGAAGTGTTGATCTGTAGGTTCAACACTAAGTCCCTTCCAATAATTTTGACTAAAGAGATAGCTTACAGAATAAGTTATAGGATCTTCAGAGCCAATATCTACATAATATCCATTTTTTACATCTTTCAGGGCACGCCATAAAATAATATCTTCAAAATTTTGAGCATAGGATATAATAGAAGTCATTTTGATTTAATCTCTATGATTGAATCTAACCAAGACATTCCAATAAAATAATCCTTAGCTAAATTTGCAATTTTAAAGACATAAGCTAAATCACGCCATTCGTAATTGTTTACTAAATGTGTATCAGTACTTACCAAAGCCAATTGTAAAGAATATGATCCTTCACCAAAATTTGCCGGTAATTGCACATTAAATAACAACTCCGTACCACTCTTAACATCATACTGAATTTGTTTTGTATGGTACGTATTTGTTCCAAAAATAGCTTGTCCTAGGTGATTTTTGATGGAAAAACCTAATACGAGTTTTTCAATATCGAAATGTGTTTTTACATGAACTGCAAGAGTTACCTTGTGTCCAACAGCGGCAACTTCAATCAACTGTCCATCTTCATCCAACAACTCTACTTTTTCAATAGTTGCTTCGCCTGTACCAGAAATTGTTTGAACTTTTTGCTCACCACAGTCTATTTGACGCAGGGTTTGATTTTGATGTTCAGCAAGAGAAGCATTATAGTAATCTATTACAGTTTCAGGTGCACCCTCCATGAGAAGGCCACCATCTTGTAATAAAATAACTTTATCACATATAGCTTGGATGGAGCCTGCATCATGAGATACTATGAGAAGAGACGTCCCCTGATTTTTAAATTCTCGAATACGATCAAAGCTTTTATGCTGAAAATAAGCGTCTCCCACAGATAATGCTTCGTCGACAATTAAAATATCTGGCCTAAAAGCAGTTGCAACAGAAAATGCCACACGCACTTGCATGCCGCTTGAGTAGGTGCGCATGGGTTCATCAAAATATTCACCAATTTCGGCAAAAGCTTCAATTTCTGAGAGTATGCCTGTGATTTCATCATGTCCATATCCCATAAGGCCAAGAGACTGAAGTACATTTGCTCGAGCCGTTAAATCTGGACTAAAACCCATCCCTAATTCTAAGATAGCAGCAATTTTTCCATTAACATGGATAGAACCTTCTGTTGGTTGTAAAACACCTGTGATCATTTTTAACAGTGTGCTTTTTCCTGCTCCATTTTTACCAACAATTCCAAGAGATTCGCCTCTTCGGACGTCAAATGTAACATTTTGTAAAACCCAATATTCTGCTGTTGGTTTAACAGGTAAATTAAACCATCTGCCAAAACGGTTGAATTCAGAAGCATACTGCCGATAGGATTTTCCTAAATTGCTAACCCCTAAAACGGTCATAATACATCCACCATTTCAGGACTTGCTTTTCTAAACATAAAGAAACCAAACAACACAATTAAAAAACCGATAATATTTAACTGAACAATAGACATCATATCTGGGGATTCTCCATATAATAAAACGGCATGATAAGCCTCAATAATTGGAAACAAGGGATTCATTTTTAAAAAACCTAAATATTCTGTGGGAACAATACTCACTGGATAAACAATTGGTGTAAACCAAAAAAGGGTTTGTAATACAATTGGCATTCCTTGCGCAACATCTCGAATAAAAACGTTAATCACTCCAAGAATCAAGCCAATACCAAAAGCAAAAAGAGTGACCGTTCCCATTAGTGGGATCAACCATAAAATGGTAAAATTAAAGGAATGACCCAAAAAGATAAAAACAACCAAAATTGAGCCTAATAAAATGAGATTATTCAACAAACATGAGCCTAACATAATACTGGCAAGGGCCATACGCGGGAAATTAATTTTTTTCATTAAATTTGCATTATCCACAAAGAGGTTAATAGAGCGAGAAATCACATCAAAAAACAACGCCCACCCTAGTATACCTGCCATTAAATAAATAGAAAAAGCGTATTTATTTTCAATGCCTGGCAGCTTTGCAGCTAAAACATTTGATAAAATAAATGCATAAATCATCACTTGGGCTAGGGGGTTAAAAATCATCCATAACGCTCCAAGTTTAGAATGAATAAAACGTGTTCTCAGTTCGTTCCTGATGGAAGAAAAAATAAAATAGCGATAATTCCAAAGACTTTTAAACATGATTTAATCCTTAAAACACATCATGAAGAATCCATTCTTTTTTGTAAGAAAAATTACGTAATGGCTTTTACTGCTGTTAACAATATAATCCTTTGCTAGAAGAAATTTAGCTAAAGAGATCTCATCATTTCCAATAGATTCAGAAATCATATTACTTTTTTCTCTCACGTTTTTCCTTTAGGTTTTGATATCTAAACAAATATCATGCATTTGTACAGAACAATTTTAATTTATTGTATGAGTTCAGTGCTCAGGACTATTTTAAAAGAAGTAAAAATATACACGATGCCTGATAATATCTGGTTACTTCTGAGTTAACACCAAAAGTAATGAGAGCTTAAAGAATACAAAGAATTAAACAGTAAGATATAAAAAAACAGAATAAACTTCATAAATTTGATCTAAATCAATATCCACAATCCTTCATCTATGCCACTTTCTCCATCATCATATCTCGGAGTCCATTTATCACTCCTTCAATCTCAGCGACACGTTCAGTTAGTAACGCCTTATTCGCGCGGGTTTCAACATTAAGGCGCAAGAGTGGTTCTGTATTAGAGGATCTAAGGTTAAACCGCCAGTCTGAAAATTCAAGGCTTAGGCCATCTGTGTAATCAATTGATGGATTCAGAGGAGAAAAGTGTTTTAAGATGGCTTCAGTAACGAGAGTGGCATTACCGACTTTGTAATTAATTTCTCCACTGCAAGGATAGGCTTCAATTCTCTCTGTCACCATATGAGAAAGGGTTTTGCCTGTGCGACTCATAAGCTCGACAACCAATAACCAAGGGATCATCCCGCTATCACAATAGGCAAAATTTCGAAAATAGTGATGAGCACTCATCTCACCCCCATATATCGCATTTTCGAGTCTCATTCGTTCTTTGATAAATGCATGGCCTGTCTTACTTTGAATGGGTTCGCCGCCGGAATTCTTCACGATATCAACCGTATTCCAAAGCAACCTTGGATCATGAATGATTTTTTCGTGGGGATTTTTCTTTAAAAACGCTTCTGCGAGAAGCCCAACGATGTAGTATCCCTCGATAAATTCCCCATTTTCACAAAACAGAAAGCATCGATCAAAATCACCATCCCAGGCAATTCCCATGTCTGCTTTATGAAACTTGACAGCCTCTGAGGTCAATGAACGGTTTTCAGGCAGGAGAGGGTTTGGAACACCATTCGGAAAATTTCCATCAGGCTCTTCATTTACGTAAATAAATTCAAACGGCAGATGTTTCTCAAGTAATTTTATAATTAATCCCGCACCACCATTTCCAGGATTAACAACGATTTTTAAGGGCTTAAGAGAGTCAGTATTAATATATTTCAGAAGATGGGAAATGTAGTTTGTTTTATCAAGTTGCTCGGATACCCACCCAGAATTTAAAAGAAGGGAGGATGATTTTGAACTTTGCATTTCCTCAACTTGGTTACAAATCTCAAATAAACCTGAATCGCCCGAAATAGGTATACCCTGTTCGCGAACAAGCTTCATCCCATTATTACCCTTTGGATTGTGGCTTGCTGTAATCATAATGCCACCTCCAACATTCTGAGCTTGTCTGTCAAAGGTATGAAAGTAAACTTCTTCAGTCCCACATAGGCCAATATTAATAACGTTTACACCTGCATCATTCAGACCTTTTATTAAATAATTTGCAAGCTCTGGGCTCTCTAGACGGATGTCATATCCAACAACGACAGTGTGGGGATCAATTGTTTTTGAAAAAGCTCTGCCTATATTATAGGCCAATTCATTATTGAGCTCACTAGGGACCTTACCACGTATATCATAGGCTTTAAAACAGGGTATTTTAGGCTGCATCGGCGACTCTTCCGTATATGTCATCAAAACGGACGATATCATCTTCTCCCAAATAATCTCCCGTTTGAACTTCGATTAACACAAGAGTTGTATCACCTAGATTTGTCAAACGATGTTTGTTATTAATAGGAATATAAGTTGATTGATTAATCTCTAGGACGAACTCATCATCACCGTTAACAACCAAAGCTTTCCCGCTAACAACAACCCAGTGTTCTGCTCGACGATGATGCAGCTGTAAGCTCAAACTCGCTTTTGGATTGACTTCGATGCGTTTTACCTTAAAACCGGGCCCTTCCTCTAAAATAGTGTATGTCCCCCAAGGTCTTTGAACAGTTTTATGTAATTTATGCGCTTCGTGCCCATTATCTTTTAGTTGAGAATAAATATTTTTTACATCTTGTGTGTTTCTTTTGTTTGTAATTAACAAGGCATCAGGCGTATCAACAATAATTAGATTTTCCAAGCCAACAGCACCAATTATTCGATCATTACTTTCAATATAGCAGTTTTTTATATCATGAATAAAAGCGTCACCTTTTATACTGTTACCATTGGAATCTGAACTCGATAGTTCGCTAATGGCACTCCATGTGCCTATATCGCTCCAGCCAATATCACAGGGGACTATCGCTGCTTTCTTCGTTTTTTCCATAATAGCATAGTCAATGGAATTTGACGGAACTTCAGCAAAGGTAGTGGGATCAATTTCAAGAGTGCGGGAGTTTATATTTGTAGTTATTTTTGATTTTCGTATACACGCTTGCGTTGCCATTAAAATATCAGAGCAATGCGTCTCCATCTCATGAAGAAGAGTTTCTACAGAAAAACAAAACATTCCTGAATTCCAGAAGAAATTATTTTCTTTAAGATATATCTCAGCTTTTTCAAAAGAAGGTTTTTCAATAAAACGAATGACTTCATTGCCACTTGCTTCAATGTAACCATATCCTGTCTCGGGTGCACTTGGTTTAATACCAAAAGTAACAACCCTTCCCTCTTTTGCTAAATTTTTTGCCTCTCCAACTGCATTAAGAAAAGCACTTTCATCCAAAATAAGATGATCTGAAGGAAGAACGAGTAAAATTGAATTCTTTCCATATAAATCCAATATTTCTTGAGCAGCTAAAGCAATCGCTGCTGCCGTGTTTCTTCCAAAAGGTTCTATAATATAGTTGTTATCAATATTATTAGAATTTTTTTTAATTTCTTCGTATTCTTCTTTCGTTCTAAAAAAAAGCTCTTTTCCTGTTACTGTTGTAATGCTCTTCACAAACGGAATTACAGCGCTTCTTAAATACACCTTCTGTAAGAAACTTTCACCATCTGACAGTTTCATGAATGGTTTAGGATTAAGATCTCGAGAAACAGGCCATAGTCGACTACCGACTCCACCTGATAAAATGACTACATGCATATCTATCCTTTATCCGTCAGTTGTTAATTATCAAAAAACAAGAATAATTAATATTCCTTAACAATTCCTTAACAAGGAAAATGAATCCTCTTTAATAAGCAGCATCTTAAACCACCTTTTGATTCTCTCTTCAAGAGGAAAATCAAGAGAGTTTAAACAGATGACTTCATTTTATGAAAAAACTAAAGGTTAAATCCACACCACCCGTCACTTTTGTGTAGTTGATTGAGAAATAAGAAGAAATAGTTTATATTTTGCAATCAATGAATCAAGTATTTTTGTGATGTTGAGGAGCCAATGGCAAGTTTAGTCAAATCCTGAACCTCACACAAACCACTCCATATTTTTCCAATTTCCAGGATTTTTCTTCTTGGCTTGCACGCGTGTTTGCCAGCTTCCAACATGGATTTCAAGTTTATGCCCATCGGGATCAAGGAAATAAAGGGAGTCACCAGGTGAGCTGTTTTCTTTAAAAATGATAGTACCTGAGCTGATAATCCGCTTCGACATAGCTCTAAAATCTTCGGTTGAGACGGAAAAAGCGTAATGGGTATTGCAGCTCGTCTTCTCACGAGATACATCTCGATCAAGACAAAACCATAAACAGCCCAGCTGATTTGGATTTCCAACAAGGAAATAGGCACTCCCTTCCCATTTACAAAGTGGGGTAAAGCCCATTACCGTGCGGTAAAAAGAGAAAGAGACTTCAATGTCTTTGACTGCAAGGGTGATGTGATTCAGGCCAGTGATCATTTTAATTTCTTAACCATGATAATGCTTTCACTCCCAATAAAACCTCCCTTTTTAGCAACTGCTTTACCGATAGGTTTAAACCCAGCCTTTTCATAAACATGCTTTGCACGGGGATTATTTTCAGCAGGATCAATGAAAAAAGTATCGGCTTTTGGATCAATTTTTCCTTGGTAAAACTCAGTGAAAGCCAAAAGCGTTGGAGCGGCCAGTCCTTTTCCTAAAAACGTTTTATTTCCTACACCAAAATCTAAAGAAATTGTTCTACCTGTCTTTGATAAATAAGTTCTGTGGAGTTCTGTGAGGTCTTTTTGATCAGCAAGAAGTTCATCAGATAACAGAAAACTAAAGGGTTTAAGGTTAATAAATCCAACCCAGTATTTTGTAGTCCCATAAAAATAATGTTGCTTTCGGCCATTAATGAAATTCAGAATGTCATCTTTATGCTCTTGGCTATTATCCCAGAACTCTTTCATATGCGGCTCTTCAAGCCATTCAAAAATGATGTCTTTATGGGCAAGGGTGGCTTTTTCAAAATGGATGTTCATAGAGACTCTTTCAATTTTTGAATGAAACGTTCCATATGAGGGTCGGATTTCTTGAAAGGAATTTCATCCCAGCCAAACCACCGGATAGCATTAAACTCCCCACGATCAAATGCGTAGGGGGCATCCTTATCGCCTTTCAGAACATACCAAAGACTAACGTCTGTATGTCCGGCCGTGAGACCTACCGTCATTGTTGAGGTTAGAAAAAGGGGAGAGGCACACCAAAAATCTGCAGGAATACCTAACTCTTCGAGGCATTCTCTTGAAACCGTATCCCGGGGATGTTCACCCGGTTCCACATGTCCACCTGCCGGCAACCAAAGCTGAGACTTTTTGTGATCAACGAGAAGGATTTTTTGAGTATTTTCATCAAATAGAATGAAATAGGATACCAGGTGTTTTGGCGGAATGTCTGGTTTCTTGAGGCGAAAGATCTGGGCTCCACTGCTGATCCACGCGAGGGTTTCCTGAATGTGTTGGGATTCAATGTTATCGAAAGGCGTGAGAGTTATTATAACTTCTTCTATGACATTCCGCATATCACTTTTGATTGATGGCTTTATCAAATTCATCATCTCTTCTTCATAAATTTCAATTCTCCTTCCTGCTCAGAGAACAGGCAACCCATGAATGAGAAGGAGTGCACGGCGGCTTAAAAAAGAAAGGCTCGCAGTTGAAAGAACTTATATCTTTATACCCCATATGGTGAATTAATGCCTTAAACACACCCCCATGAGAAACAATGAGGGGAAATTTCTTCATAAGGAGTATGGAAGTAATCGTGTCAACCACACGCTTTTGAAAGGCGAAAAACGTTTCAGCTCCCTTTGGCTTACAGGTATCATCGAAGAGAGATAACATTGGATCACAAAGTGTTCCTTCTGCCTCTCCCCATGTGATTTCGATAAGACCTTCTTCGAGTACGATTGGTTTATTTGTCCTTTGTGCAATGATCTCAGCTGTTTGCTGAGCTCTTAGCTTCGTGCTTGAAACAATGATATCAAAACTCTCATTCTCCAAAATCCGTGAAACCTCGTGAGCTTGTTGAAGCCCAAGTTCATTCAAAGAGATATCCTGACTTCCCATAACGATGTTACGCCGATTCCACTCCGTCTCTCCATGACGGGTGAAATAAAAGGGGTTGAGAGGGAGAGTTAAAGAGCTCACAACATTTTCCTCATAAAATAACACTCATGACCGTTGATCCACTCAGAGACAGTTCCGATATATTCATACCCCATCTTCTCATAAAAGACGGGGGATTGAAAATCAAGGGTATCGAGCTGAATGACACTGCACTCTTTGGAGCGGCAATATTCCTCAAGTTTTTGAAATAACTTTCGCCCTAATCCCTGTTTACGATAGGACTCCTCAACCCATGTATATTCCACGCGCGCATGGTCATAAAAAGTAAATCCATAAATGCCCGCGATAATTTTTGAATTTTCATCGCGAATTGAGAGAGCAAATGGCTGAGTTATTATGTTCCCTGTATAAGGTTGGTTGAAGGCCCTAACCCCTTGCCAAAGTGCCTCACGAATCTCTGAAGTATTCGTTTCATCAAGAATAATCTCGCCCGCTGAGTGTCTGCCCTCATTTGCTGGAAAACTACTTTCAAGAGACTTAACAAAAGAAAGGATTTTCTCTGAAGCTTCTCCCGCACTTAAATCCGTCACATCGACTTCCATTAAATGGGGGTGATCAATTTTAATCATTTCCTTTTTTATGTGAACTTCAGCTGGGTTTGTCGTTTTAAAACGGGTTTTGCGGTCAGGATTTGCAATGCGTTTCTTGTGCTCTTCAGGAGATAAGGTAAGCTTTAGAGGAACAAATAATGAACCCCTTTTTTCAGCCGTTTCCTTAATGAGATTGTATATCTTCCAATCACCTTCTTTCTCCAAAAGTGCATTAGTAAAAATGAAATTAGATTTTTGATCCTGCGCAATAAAATCCAAAATAATGTGGCGAATTTTTCTCACAGAAATCCAAGCATTCTCCGCAATTGGCGTTGCATCATCTAAGTCGAGCAACGAGAAAATAGGATTATTAATCAAATGATTATCGATAACCTTATAACCAGATTTGGCAATTTCCTTCGCAATTGTGTATTTGCCACTTCCTGCAAATCCAATTAGATAGAGAGTAATGGGATGGGTCAAATCACTGTTTCTCATCATTCGGCCGCTCCATAAATCGCGTGTGATCGACCTGTTTGATAAGCCCAATAACGATCGCCATAGGACCAATGCCAGTATTCGGTGGGATGGTTAATAAACCCTACGGTTGATAAAGCCTTGCTCATGATATTTCTGTAGAGTTGTGCTTTGGCAGAAATGTGATGGGAATCGGTTTGAGAGAGGGATCCATCCGTATCCTCCATCCAATCTTTGATTTGAATTCCCATGTCAACTGGTTTCCCAATTTCATCAATAAGATAAACATCAATTGCCCCACCTGTGGCATGGGGAGGAATGTTTTTTGACCCATCCCTATTGATCACAGGAGAAACTAGTTTCGTCGTTTCTTCAAAAATTTGATCGTGAGACCATTCAGGGTGTAGATTTTGTACTTTTAAATAACGAGCTTTAAAGAGCTTCTCCTGCAAAGAGAGGCTCCTGTAGCCTTCATAAAGGCAAAGCTTAAGGCCCTCTGGCAACGCCGACTGAGCTTTAATAAGCTTCTCATACACCGTTCGACGCATATTGGTGTGATCCGTATTATTGGGAACCTCCGGTGAAGGACCATAGGTAATCACTGTTTGATTTTTGAGATCAACCAATGGCTCATAATTCTCAATAACAGGAATTGAGATAATCTGAGGGTCAGCAAGTAGAATTACGTTTTGTTCGGTGCATCCCTTCCTGTTTACTTTCATTAGCCTTTCCTCATCAATCTCTTGTCTTCCTCCATTTTCTTGTTAACATTTGTAATCCGTTGGAGTAATTTTTGCAAAGCGTTCGTTGGTAATGTGAAAAATGTTTAGCTAAACTCCACGGTTAACGATCTTCTTTTGCAAACAAACTTAGAGAATAAGAATTATGAATACTGAACAGGATTTATTTAGCAAAAAGAAAATTATCTATACGGCTCAATCTAAACATTTTTACTATGCAAAAATGTTTATCTGTAAATATACTCTTGAACAAAATGCTGTACCTTTAAATCCTTTTAATATTTGGTCTTATTTCATGAATGATACTGTCGATCGTGATAGCGTAAGATGTGGAAACAATAATATTGTTAGAATATCAGATGAAGTTTGGGTTTTTGGACCTATTGCAAATGGTGTTTATAATGAAATCTTATATGCACAATCTTTAAATAAGCCATTGAAATTTTTCTCTTTAGGCTCTTCTTTGGATTGTATTAAACCAATAGAAATAAACCAATTATTGTTTGAAGAGTGTGTGTCGAAAGACGAAAGAGAGGCCCTTAAAAAAACAATACAACTTTATGCTAACCCACAGTCATAGTAAGTAGAAATAATTTTTTTGAGCAGTTGCTGCCCAAGGTTGAACCATAACAAGTTTGGTTATTTCTTCATCATCAGATAATGTATTACAGCTTGTATTTTTTGAGCTTTCATCAGAATCTGACTCTGAATCTAACTTATAAAGAGTAGCATGGAGAATTTGTTCATTCTCTTCATCCGAAAACTCATAGCTGAATAAATTATAGAGCTTACAAGAAGGATGAAAATGATGAGTGAAGAGATAAATTTCATTAGAAAAGCCCCTGTTTTAAATTTTTCTATGCTAAACAAATGAATTATTTATATTACATATTTCTTTCAAAAGATAAATTGAAAAAGTTAAAATGTAAGTACCCATCACCTTTGTCAAGAAGAGGTTGAGCATTTTGTGGTTAGAACCCTTACGGGTAACATTCAAATATTTTACTTTTATGAAAGAGAATGCGGAAAGTGCATTGGAGATAAAAGTTACTCTGAACCTTTTTACTTATTTAGAACGTAAGCTTCATAGGCATTGGTTTCATATATCCCTTAATCATGGTCCATATTTCCGCAGCATTATGTGCAATCGGAATATTATGAATTTTAATACGCTTTTTATACCATTCAAAGCCAGCATGGCCTCCTCCTAAGAAAGCGATAGCGTCTATCCCTGCTTCACGAGCTGCCTGAATACCAGCAACACTATCTTCAATGACAAGGCAGTCCTTGGGCGCATACCCCATTTGATC
>JALEGO010000452.1 GCA_022763165.1 Flavobacteriales bacterium | reverse complement strand
TAACCGATACTACAAATTGGTTAATCGTAAGGGCAATTTAAAGAACCTAGGAGATCTTGTAAAACAAGACCTCAAACCAAGCTTGGATAAAATAAAAAAGATTAAGAACCGAACTTTGATTGTTTGGGGAAGTAAGGATCCGGTTCAGCCAGTGAGGTATGGAAAACAATTTCATGAAGAAATTGAAAATAGTGAGTTAGTAGTATACAGAAATGTGGGGCACTTACCAATGGAGGAAGTTCCTGAAAAAGTCAAAAAGGATCTTCTGAAATTCTTAGAATCTTAAAATTTTATCTACTTCTGGAGTCTTTCTTTCCATTCAAATTTGTCATCTTTGAAACCAGATGGAAGATATTGATTCATTACGCTTAACCTTCAATGAGGATAACCTTTTCATTCTAAATCTTTGTCTTGGATTTATAATGTTTGGCGTAGCCTTAGATATTAAGGGTAAGGATTTTAAAAATGTATTGCAGAAACCGAAGTCTGTTGCGATAGGCGTGATCTCTCAATTCATTGCGCTTCCAGCTCTTACTTTTTTACTAGTGTATATTTTTGGACCGGTACCGAGTATTGGGCTAGGCATGATATTGGTAGCAGCCAGTCCAGGTGGAAATATATCCAATTTTATATGCTCCCTATCCAAAGCCAATGTCGCTCTCTCAGTTACATTGACATCAATTGCCACTGTTCTGGCAGTGTTTATGACTCCAATCAATTTCTCATTTTGGGGTGGGATTTTACCTGAAACCGCAAATATCCTTACGGAGGTCAACTTAGATTTTATGAAGATGCTTAAAACCATAAGCTTACTTATTGCTTTGCCTCTAGTTCTGGGTATGCTGTTTAACCAGTTTTTACCGCGAATAACAGAAAAGATTGTCAAACCAATAAAGGTGCTGTCCATTATCATCTTTATCGCTTTTATAGTGGTAGCATTTATTTCAAACTTTGATGCTTTCCTAGAAAACATTCACAGAATAATCTTCATTGTATTCGTCCATAATGCTGTGGCATTTGCAACAGGTTTTGCTTTGGCCAAAATTGGTAGACTTCCAACGCAAGATGCTAAATCCATTTCTATAGAGACTGGTATTCAAAACTCAGGTTTAAGTCTCATCCTGATTTTCAATTTTTTTGAAGGGATGGGTGGCATGGCGCTTGTAGCAGCTTGGTGGGGTGTATGGCACATTATTTCAGGTTTAACGCTATCATGGTTTTTTCAGAAAAAACTGAGTAGTTAACTTTGAACTAAAATTGTTGGATTGTTAGCTAAAATTCTCATTATACGATTTAGTTCTATTGGCGATATTGTGCTGACAACTCCTGTAATACGATGCATCAAAAAGCAAATGGAAGATGTTGAAGTGCACTTTTTAACCAAAGAAGCATTTCGACCGATTATCAGCGCGAACCCATATATTGATAAGGTCATAACCTATCAAAATAAAATCTCAGATGTCATCAACCAATTGACACTCACCGATTACACTTATGTTGTTGATTTGCATAACAACCTAAGGTCTACATATGTCAAAGCAAGATTGAGGTCATTCTCATTTACAGTAAACAAGATCAACTTCAGAAAATGGCTTGCAGTAAACCTTAAAGTGAATAAATTACCCAACAAGCATGTGGTAGATCGATATATGGAAACTGTGAGACCGCTTGGTGTTTACAACGATTTTATAGGTCTAGACTATCATATTCCTGATCATGACCAAGTTGACTTTAGTTTGATTCCAAGCAGCCACCGCAAAAACTTTGTAGCAATAGTAATCGGAGGAACCTACTTCACAAAAAGGCTTCCTACGAATCAGTTAATTAAGCTATGTAAGGCCATAAAGAAACCAATGTTCCTGTTGGGTGGTGAAGGAGATAAATTTGTAGCAGATCAAATCAAAAAAGAAGTTGGGGAAAGAGCTTACAATGGCGTTGGCATTTTTTCAATTAATGAATCTGCATCAGTCGTACAAAGAGCCGAAATTGTAGTCACTCATGACACAGGCCTCATGCATATCGCTAGTGCTTTCAAAAAGAGAATATTTTCCATTTGGGGAAATACTATCCCAGAATTTGGCATGTATCCCTACATGAGCGATCAAAACTCGAAGATTTACGAAGTTAAAGGTTTAAAATGCAGACCATGCAGCAAACTTGGATATTCAAAATGTCCAAAATCCCATTTCAACTGCATGAATCAAATTGATATGTTGGAAATTGCTGAAGAGATTAACAGCATTGACTAAATTTGTACTATGAGATTTATTTACATCTTTTTGTTTCTATTTTCTTTAACAGGAACATTGAAGTCCAATGAGAACCCAAGCCTAAGGAACCACACGTTTTACTTATTAAACCCCATAAATCCACATAAATTATCTGAACAACTGATTCAGACCTGCGATACAACAATCAATGATACTTTCAACCTGTGTTTTGGAGACAGCGTTTTTTTAGCAGGCAGTTACCAAACAACAATGGGCACTTATACAGACAGTTTCTTAAATGCTCAAAATTGTGATAGTGTCATTGTAACTTTCTTAAACGCGCTTCCTCCAGATTACACTGAATATGATCTGGAAATATGCGATGATGACAGCGTTTTTGCCGCTGGAGCCTACAGAGACTCAACAGGTGTTTATTATGATTCATTGACAAATATTTATGGTTGTGACAGCGTTATCAAGACCATTCTTACAGTAAGAAGCACTTATAGTTTCCCTAGGTTTGAGCAAATCTGCCAAGGTGATAGCCTTTTTGTTGGAGGAGCTTTTCAAACTCAATCAGGCGTATACTATGACACCATAAATACAGTTTTTGGATGCGATTCCGTAGTTCTAACGCAATTGCAAGTGGACACTATTACAATGAGTTTTGACACTTTGTATTTATGTCCAAATGACAGCGTTTTGGTATTTGGCCAATATGTCTATAATAGCGGAACGTATGTTGATACCGTCTTGTCTACCGGAGGATGTGATTCAGTCTTAAATAAAGAGGTTGTTTCCGCAAATGCTTACTCAACTCAAGACACCATTACCATATGTACAGGAGACAGCATATTCATTGGTGGAACATATCAACATGCTCAAGGTGATTATGTTGATTCTTTACAGTCTTTAATGGGTTGTGATAGTATCTCAAATATATTTTTGAAGGTGTATGATTTACCGCTACCGTCAATTACTTTCAATGACCCAATGCTCTCTACAAACATGCATAGCTTCTATCAATGGCATTTAAACAATAACCCAATCCCTGGAGCTATGGCAATGACATATTCTGTCAGTGTAAATGGAGTTTATTTCGTTGAAGTATCAGATAGCAATGGCTGCGTCAATAATTCCGATACAATTGATATCAATAACTTATCCATAGACGAAAATCAATTAAAAGATTTATTCTCAGTAATTCAATTGGGAGATCATATTCATATTCAAAACAACACAACGGAACGTTGGAATCTAAATATATTCTCTATTACTGGCCAGCATCTTTTTAAGTCGAATCAAAACATACTTCGAGTACCAATAGACCATTGGAAATCTGCAGGGATAATAATCTCAGTGACTTGGAGTTCTGGAAAGTCTTTCACAAAGAAACTCATACTATTTAGAGAAAAATAAAAAAGGCCCGGAGGCCTTTCGTTCAAATCCATTTCAGACATTGAAATAGTATTTTGAATGTTTTAAATTAAAACCCTACTGTTACCATTCCAACGCCTAAGAATTCAGTCATTCCAGGGACTTCCGCAATAACAAAAGTAGTACCTACGGCATTTGATTTCATGGTAGCTGTAATCGTATTGTTTGTATTGTTTGAAAGATCAATAACATCCCACAATGCATCTGCAGATGGAATACCGGAAGTTGGTTTACTCCATTTGATGTTTCCGGGAAGTGTTATTGGATTCAAAAAGTTCGGATCTTCTGCACGATATTTGGCACGATCAATCACATATGCCTTGGCCTCGAAAACCTGACTTGTAGGTCCTTGTGTTCCAGTGAAAGGATCAAATCCTCCTAAAGCCGCAAAAAATGGATCGACTATCAATACTGAATCTGGGTTTACTGAAACCTCAGCTTGCGCTACGATGCCCATTGCTGTTGCAAAAACATAGGCATCACCAACTCCTGTGGCTGTAACTTGACCTGAAGAATTTATCTCCAAGGGATTTGAGAAATCTTGGTCTTTCGTTTCAGTGTACCATGAAAAGCTTGTACTAGAAGTTACATCATTTCCATCCACATCATAGGCCTTTGCAGTAAATTGTTGTTGTTCTCCTCGAAACATCTCCACTTTTGAAGGTGTTAAAACAATTTTAGCCACTGGCAACGTTATTTTTGGAACAGCAACAACGGCAACTGGTATAAGAAATTCGGATTCCTGCCCACCAATAGTTGCTGTCACTTTGATTTCTGCGGTACCTGCAGATTTAAAAGACACCACACCTGAACTAGAAACTGTTGCTATGGATGAATTATCAACCTCATATTTGAAGCTTGAGGACTCAGTTCCTAAATATATTGGTTCAAGCTGGATGTCATCAAACTGTTCATCAACCAAAATGGCAGAAGGAACCACTGTAAAAAGTAGTGAATTGGAAGGTGCCGTGCATCCCAATGGAACGCTTGCATCGTATGATACACCATCAATCGATGCTCTAGCAGTTATTATCGCAGTTCCAGTTTCTGTAACGGTAAAAGTCGATCCAGATAACGAACCTGAAGAAGAACTCCAATTTACATCCGTTGCCGCTACCTCTTCCCCATTAATGTTGACAAAAACTGCTTCATAAGTGATGTCCTGCCCTACTGGAACGCTCCTGGCGCCAGTTTTAATTGTTAAGACATATGCGCCCGAACCAGGTCCAGAGCCATAATCACAACAGTTATCGCAACTTGTTTTGGCGTCTTCATCATAGTTTACAGCACTAACATCTGTACAGCCTTCTTTCTTTTTACAAGACATGGCAAGGCTAAGGATCATGGTAAGGATCCAAAAATATTTAAGCTTATTCATCTCTTTATATATTTAAAGTATTGGTAATGCTAATTAGAAACGAACGCTAGAGATATAATTATTAAGTTCTTCAACTGAAGACTCAAAATCAAAAGCATCATTTACCATATAATATTTGTTGGGATCAGTTGTCTTGGTATAAGCCGTTTTAGCCACTTGCAGTTTGTTATCTTCAAAATCGAAAACCTGTAGCATTCGCATCACTTGAGAAGACCTTAAACAGTTATTATTTATAATTTGATTGGCCATACTCAATTTGGTATCAGCAAAAGACTTTGATTGAAGGCTATTCATAGCTTGGTTAAAATCTGTTTCACTCATACAATACTGATTAGCACAACCAACAGGCACTACTTCATGTGTGGGCGGTGCAGATCGTACTTCTGTAGTAGTTACTGTTGTAGAACTAGTAGTTGTTGTAGAACTTCCTCCAAAACCATCATTGATATTGATGTTCATCCCAAAATTAACTCCTCCCATATTAACATTGGCATTAACATTATCGTTCACCCCAGCGGTAGTCGTTGTGGTTGTTTCAGACACTGTAATGGATGTTGAAATTGGTGGCATTGGTACAGTATTGTAGCGAACTACAGAAACAGTTGCAGGAGGGGTTGGAGGATTTTGCACGAAGTTGTAATATCGAAGCTTGTATTCTCCTTTTTTGGTGTAACGAACTACATACGACACTTGACCACGGTTTCCAGAGGCATCTATAACACCAAGATTTCTCCTTTCAATCTCACCAAGGGATTGATCCTCGAAAATCACTTTGGTATGATAATACTCATTTGTTAATCCCTGAACTAGAATATTTGTTTCGGGGTTTTCATTTTGTCGAACTCCGTTTAAAATAAGATAGAAACGTTCTCCATTTTCAGAATAAACTTCCAAATTTGAGCTTCCTTGAGCAAAGCAAAATATGCTTGCTGTTACCAGTTGAACTAGAATAATAATTGCACTTTTCATTTTAAAAATTTTTTAAATTGTCTAAATAAGATTTGAAGGGTGCAAATGTATTGCCACTCTCAATCGAGCGCAATTTTAAGATCTCTACATGATCTCTACACGAATGTAAAGATCTAATTATAAGGACTTTAAAAACTCTACAAGGTCATCACCTTTGTTAAGTTGAAATTTCTTTCTCAATCTATAACGACTCATATCGACACTCTTTGAGGATATATTCATAAGCGTTGCGATATCTTTTGAGCTTAACTTGATCATGAGCAAACTACACAGTCTTTTTTCATAGTCTGTCAAACTACCAAATTGTTGCTCAAGCTTGATGTAAAATTTATCGTTGATGTTTTGAATATGTTGTTCAAATTCCTGTTCACTCTTTTGCAGGTTTAAGTCATTTTGTGCTACGATAAGATCTTGCTTTAGCTTCTCACTTTGAGAGGACGCTTTATTTTTTGCCAATTCTTCTTTTATATTGGCAATGATTTCATTTTTATGAACTAATGCTAGTGCCAATTCTTGTAGCTCATTTGCCTTGTATAAAAGTTCTTTATCCAAACCGTCCTTCTCCTTTTGATGTTTCTCATAGAGGTTTTTTTCTCTGTTCTTGTACCGAAGGATCATCAATACAATAAAAAGAATCAAAATTCCCACAGAAATACCAATCCATTTATTTTTTTCCTGAAGCGTGGTTGTGGTTTCTTTTAAGCCTTCAATTTCATTGTTCTTCTTAGCCAAACGATTTTGCATAAACAATCTCTGAGCACTTAGTTTTTGTTCCTGAGAATTGATAGAGTCTTCCACGAGATCCAGTTCTTTCTGAAATTTGAGAACGGCTTCCGCATCGTCTTGATTCTTTCCAAGATTTATCAATTCCAAAAGTGCATCTTTCTGCAGTCTATAGGACTTGAGTGCTTCACTATTCGCCAAAGCCTTGGCGTACCAATATTTACTCAATTTTAAATCTCCATTTACCTGAAGATGCCTGGCACGAAGCATGAAATACTCAATTTTGCGACTTGTGCTTAATTCGCTTGTATCAACTTGATTGATGCGTACTATACTTGAATCATACATTTCAAACTCAAAATACTGACTTGCGAGATACAAAGTGGCTTCCATTTCATCTCTTGTCAGACCAATAGACTGAAGCGTTTTGATGGCCTCATTGGCGAAGAAAACGCAGGAATCAAGTGAACCTTCCAAAGCCTTCAGTTTACTCATTCCTAAGTATGCATCCCCTAAAAACTGATTTGTTAATTTGTTTGAATCTTTGCAGAAATTGATCACTTCTTCAAATTTTAAACGGGCTTCTTGATATTGCCCAATTTCCATGTAAACATCTCCAATATTGGAAATTAGCGCTACAGGTTTATCATACTTATGCTCCTTTAACTGGTATTCTATTGCTTTGTAAAACCAATGCAATGCATCATTTAACATTCCCAATTCTTGATATGCTACACCTCTTGCATTCGCATTAAAAACCAAGCCAACATAGTTTTTCGTGTGATGGAAGACAGAATCACTGCGATCATAATAAATAAAGGACTGATGATAGTTTCCTTTATTGTTGTATGCGCCACCAAGTATCGAAGTAAAAATTGCAATATTCGTAGAATCTTGTAGCTTTTCTGCCAATAACAATCCCTGCTCGACATAGTAAATAGAAGAATCACCTTTCTTCATAATACCATAAATGCCACCAAGCAGCCTACAAGTTACAAGCGCTGTAGAGTCTTCATTTACAGCAAGGGCATAATCAAAGGATTTTCTACCAAGTATTGATGATTTTTGATAATTCTTTTCAGCAAATTCAGCCCAAGCAAGATTGTAAAACTGTTTTCCCGAATCATGTGAGGTCTTGGCATTGGCAAGCTCTATGCGAATACTGTCTTTAAAGGTGCTTGTCAGACCGATTTTAAAGTGAAGTACGAGTAAGAAGAAAAGCATACTCCTTTTTTGCATATCAAATATCCCCTTTAAGTGATTCCAGTACTATTTTAGCCTTTTTGTTTCCAATAACGCTTTCTATTTCTTCCAAAGTTGCCGATTTAATGCGCTTTACAGATTTAAAATGCTCTAATAATCTTGATGCTGTTTGCTTGCCAACACCTTTTATATCGGTCAACTCTGATTTCAATGTAGCCTTATCTCTCTTAGATCTATGATGGGTAATACCGAACCTATGTGCTTCATTTCTTAAGCTCTGAATTAACTTTAACGATTCAGATCTTTTGTCCAAGTGCAAAGGAATAGGGTCTTCTGGGAAAAAGATCTCCTCAAGCTTTTTAGCAATACCTATTATAGGTATCTTCCCTCGAAGACCTATAGACTCCAGCGCTTCAACAGCTGAACTCAATTGTCCTTTACCTCCATCAATGATAATCAATTGTGGCAAATCTTGCTGCTCCTTTAATAATCTACTATATCTTCTTGTAACTACTTCTTTCATTGAAGCAAAATCATCCGGCCCCTCAACTGTTTTAATATTAAAATGCCTGTAGTCTTTTTTTGAGGGTTTAGCATTTTTGAAAACAACACAAGCAGCAACAGGAGAAGCTCCTTGAAAATTTGAGTTATCAAAGCATTCGATATGAACTGGTAATTCCTTTAATTTTAAATCAGACTGCAACGTAGACAAAATGCGTTTTGTATGCCGGTCAGGATCAACTTTGTTTTCTCTTTCTTTCTTATCCTTAATATACTGCAGCAAGTTCCTCACGGAAAGCTGCATTAGCTTTTTCTTGTCACCAATTTTAGGAACAGTAATAGAAACATCCTGAATATCAATGTCATATTTTTTGTTTAAATAAATCTCCTTTGATGCACTGCCAAAACGTTCCCTCAATTCGAGAATCCCAAACATCAACAAATCCTCATCACTCTCATCCAATTTCTTTTTGAGCTCTAAGTTGTGCGATTGCACAATAGTCCCATTATTCACCTTCATAAAGTTAATCACCGCAAAAGAAACTTCAGACTTTATAGTATAAACCTCAACATCGTGAATAATGGGATTGACAATGGTCGATTTTGTTTGGAATTTCTCGAGCATTTCCAGTCTATTCTTCAAGTATGCGGCTCGTTCAAATTCCAAATTGTTTGCACAATCAACGATTCTTATTTTGACATTTTTAATCACCTCCGCAACACTTCCTCCTAAGATCTGACGAATTTGTTCTATTGATTCATTGTAATCATCTTCCAATTGCTTACCTACACAAGGTGCCTTACAGTTACCAATGTGATATTCTAAACAAGCCCGAAATTTACCTGCTTTTATATTCTCATCAGAGAGGTCATAACTGCAATTTCTAAGTTGATAAAGTTTGGAAACCATATCCAGTAAGTTATTCATCACTTTGACATTTGCATATGGACCATAGTATTTAGAACCATCTTTGATCAATCTACGGGTTGGAAATACTCGTGGAAATCGTTCTTTTTTAATGCATATCCAGGGATAACTTTTATCATCCTTTAGCTGAATGTTATACTTAGGTTGAAATTTTTTGATTAAACTATTCTCAAGAAATAACGCATCATACTCTGTATCTACAACAATGTATTCTAGGTCCTTCACCTTACTAACCAGAACCCTAGTC
>JALEGO010000451.1 GCA_022763165.1 Flavobacteriales bacterium | reverse complement strand
ACATATACTGGAATTCTAGATTTCAGTATCTTGTTTCTTATCGAATCTGCAGCATCAACGAGCCCTCCATACGTATTCATATTGATCAGAATAATATCACAATTCTTCTCATGCGCTTCTTCTATAGCCATTTTGGTTTTTCGCCAAATGGGCGGTGCGATTTCTTCTTTAATGTCAAAGCGATATATTGTGATAGTGGAGTCAGCAGCAGTGAATCCACAAATTGAGGCTAAAACCAATATTATTAAAAATCTAACCTGCATTAATATAGTTTTGGATTTTGGATACCAAGATCTCATGAATGGAAGGATTACAAGCGATGATTTCTTTTCCAAAAAGATAGTCATCATCTGATCTAAAATCTTGAACAACACCACCCGCTTCCTTGACGATAAGAGAACCAGCCGCGACATCCCAGGGACTGAGGCCATATTCAAAAAAACCCTCAAATCTGCCACAAGCCACATAACAAAGATCTAGAGCTGCGGCCCCAAGTCTTCTAATACCGCGAGTTTCTTCCATAAGATTTCCTAGGAGCTTCAAGTATCCATTCAAATACTCGTAATCATAATATGGAAACCCTGTTGCTAAAAGAGAGTCTGAGAGAGTGTTGTTTTTTGATACATGAATTTGTGATCCATTCAAAAAACTTCCGCCATTTAAAGTAGCACAAAAGGTTTCACTTCTATTTACTTCATGTACCACCCCAAGAACAATCTCATTATTTTTTTGAAGCGCAATGCTGATACAATAAAACGGTATTTCATGTAGAAAATTCGTAGTACCATCAAGTGGGTCAATTATCCAATTATACTCCTCTTCAACCTTTGATTTGGTTCCTTCCTCTGCGATAAAACCAGCCTCAGGAATCAAGCTTACTAAGGCTTGTACAATCTTTTGTTCTGCTTGTTTATCTACGTATGATACGAAGCTGTTCTTTGATTTAGTAATAACATCATCTCCGGTGTTATCAACTCGTTCACTTTTTATGTAGGCCCCCACTTCTTGTGAGGCTTGAACAACTGCTCTAAGAATCGCTCCTAAGTCCAAACTATTTTGGAGCATAATTATTGTTTCTTTGTTTAATAGTCCTCTTGCTATCAGCAAGTTCTTCCATAAAACTTCTACGCTGTCTTGCTTTTTCTAATTGTGCTCTCAGATCTTTCAATTTTGCAGCTTCCTTATCCTGAATCGCACTGTACCGAGACTTCTTTGAATTTCTTATTCTTTCATCCAATGGTGGATAGGGATTCTTTTTCAATTCAGGCTTGTAGTCAGGAACATTATTGTTTGTTACATTGGTGTTGGTATTGTTTCCATTGTTGTTATTGGCATTAGGATTTGGATTCGGATTTCCATTTGCCAAGTTGTTATGATTGCCTGTGTCTATTGGGTTGCCTTGATTACCATTATTACCTTGATTGCCATTATTGTTGGCTGTATTTCCGTTATTATTTGAGGTGTCAATAGGGTTCTCCGGATTTCCTTGATTTCCATTTTGTCCATTATTGACGGTAAATTCAGCATCGCCCTCCCCACAATCGTAATAGTAATCGGCTAGATAGGGTACAAGCAATCCGAATGTTTTATTACTGTTTTTATAAACAATATGCATCCGATCGTCTCCATGATATTTTACTTTACAATTTTTTTTCTTTTTTACAATTGGAGCTGTGGCAGTAAATGTAAAAATGGTATTTAACATTTCCTCATCATCAACTTCTGCGTTCACGGCAATAGTTAACGGATCATGAGTTGCATCCTGTACATGTATAACATATTTGGATTGATATTTCAGTTCAACAATGATTTGCCCTTTTGCGTTCGACTTTATTTCTTGCATTTTATTGCCATCCTTATCATATACCGTTCCCAAAGTATTCATAAGTTGTTCCCCCGTATTCTGATCTTTGGCTTTTATAATAAGTTCTAGGAACCCTGCCGCTGTCAGGCTACCATTAAAACCTATGGCAAGAAAAAATATAGCAATATATAGTCTCATTTAATAAAATTTAACCCACAAGATGTCTTTTAGCGGCTCTGGCCAAGAATCTAACCTTTTGATCCATGGGAAAACGACCTAAGTTAGTTTTAACAACACCTTTAGTAAGGAAAGTTTTTCTTGAGTAATCAATATTCACATCTACTAAGACCGGAACATTCTCTTTTACCAGCGTGTTTGCTTGATCGATAATCGATTGAATTTCCGAATCATTGTTCATTTTTAGGTATTTTGCACCAGTTGCCATAGCCACTCCTTCAAAATTAGCTCCAGGTAAAACCGTACATGTTTTTCTATTCAAGGGAATTTTTTGAAATTGAGAAATTTGACCTAGTTCTCCATCATTAAAGATGTAATACACGATTCCTGCACCATTGGCAGTGGCCGTGAGCATTTCCATACCAGTCATTGTAAAGGCACCATCTCCAACGATTGCATTGACTGTTTTATCCGGGTTGGATAGTTTCGCGCCTATAGCTGCTGGCACACAGAAACCCATACAATTGAAATCTGTTGGTGAAATGAATCCGTTAGGTCGATACACAGGAAACAATTCAGCAGTTAAAAAGGTGTGTTTACCATCATCAACAACCATAATACCATCATCAGGAAACTTAGATCTCAGGTATTTGAAAAAATGTCCGGGAGAAACTTTTTCATTGTTTTGTGATTTGGTCCATTCATCAAAGTACTTCTTCTTTGTGGATTGGATTTTCTCACCAAGCACTTCTACTTTT
>JALEGO010000450.1 GCA_022763165.1 Flavobacteriales bacterium | reverse complement strand
TACCCTCAACAAACAACTCATTTATAAAGTGATAGAATTTCAAATGATCCTTTATTGCCAGGCGGCAATCATCATTTAGACACATATCTATGATCTTTACAAATTCCTTTGGAAAGGCCTGTGCGGCTACCGAAATAATCCCATCGCCCCCTAAAGACATTATTGGAACATTTAGTTCATCAACCCCTGATATGACAAGAAAATCATTTGGTTTGTCCTTGATAATTTCAGTGACTTGAACAAGATTGCCACTAGCCTCTTTTATCGCAACGATATTTGCGAAGTCTTTAGCTAGCCTAACTGTAGTTTCCGCTGTCATGTTGGATGACGTTCTACCTGGTACATTGTATAATATGATGGGAAGAGGTGATTTCTCTGAGACTTTTTTGTAATGCTGATAAATGCCCTCTTGGGTTGGTTTGTTATAAGAAGGACTCGCAGATAATATTGCAGAAACCCCATTCAAATCAAATTTATCAAATTGATTTATCACATCTGCGGTATTGTTTCCTCCGATACCCAATACAATTGGGATTCGATCATTAACTTTGTCTTTGATAAACTCAAGGATGTCTATTTTTTCCTGATTGCTTAGTGTAACACTTTCTCCGGTTGTTCCCTGAACAACAACATAATTTAAACCATTGTCAATATTATAGTTGATTAACTTTTCGAGTGAATCATAATCAACTTCACCATTTTCATAAAAAGGTGTTATAATCGCAATTCCAGTACCAATTAACTCTCTCATACTATTTCGTTTTTATCATCTCTAAGTAATGCAGAACCTGATCACATAAATATTGGAAACTTTTGTCAGCATTGGCATCAATTTCCAAATCATATATTTCCAAATCATCTGTTCTCTTCGGACCAACTTTAAATCCAGCTTTCGAAAGACCTATCACGAAATCAATAGCTGGATGACTTTTTTGCGTAACATCAATCAGCAAACCAAACTTTTCGTTGATAAATCTCTGTGTTTTCAGTTTTTTTGGAAGGTTGAGCCAAGAAGTATCGGTCTTAATAATGAGCAACTGATCTTCCGAAATATTTAGCGTTTCAAGGACTTTCTTGTCATTTGAAACACACAGGATATCAACTTTAGAGACGCCCTTTTTCTCAAGGGCTTTTTTAAATTTCTGAACTTTTTCGAGTTGATTCTTATCATTGACAGTTGCAATAACACCACAAGATTTTACTTGACTCAACATGACAGCCTTGACCTTCCTTTGAGCTTTTTTAAGTCTTTGTTTTAATGTGTATTTGGATATGGCAGATTTCATCTTATGAGATCATTTCGATAAATTCTCGTTCAGAGATTATTTTTATGCCGAGCTTTTCAGCTTTTTCCTTTTTACTAGGCCCCATTTTATCGCCAGCCAAAACAAAATCCGTTTTTGAAGAAATGCTTCCTACATTTTTACCACCCAATGCTTCAATTTTATCTTTCAGTTCATTTCTTGAGAATTCCTCAAATACACCTGAAACAACAAAGCTCTTTCCTTGAAGAACATCGTTGATTTCTGAAGCAGCTTTTTCTTCTACCTCAGTTTTCAAGCCATATTCTTTTAGCCTTTGGACAATTTCCACATTTTCCTGAATTCCAAAAAAGTCAATGATACTCTCTGCGATTTTTTCACCAATTTCATCAATAGCAATAAGCTCTTCAAAGGAAGCGCCAATAAGCTTATCGATACTCTTAGCGTGTTTTGCTAATTTTTTAGCAACGGTCTCGCCCACATAACGAATCCCTAAACCAAAAAGCAAACGTTCAAATGGCATTTGTTTTGATGCCTCAACACCATCAATTAAGTTTTGAGCAGAGCGTTTGCCCATTCTTTCTAGATCAACAATGTCTTCAAATTTCAATTCATAGAGATCTGCGTAGTTCTTTATTAATTCTTCTTCGAAGAGCTGATCAACCGTTTCTACACCAAGACCATCTATATCCATTGCTTTTCTACCAATAAAATGCTCTATTTTTCCTTTTAATTGAGGTGGACATCCGACATGATTTGGACAGTAGTGTTGAGCTTCCCCCGCTTTCTTGACGAGTAAAGAGTTGCAATTTGGACAAGTGTCGGTAAATACCACTTTCAGAGCTGTATTCGATCTTGCTTCTATTTGAACGCCAGTGATTTTTGGGATTATCTCACCACCCTTTTCAACATAAACTGAATCACCAATGTGAAGATCCAGCTTATTGATTTGATCTTCATTGTGCAGTGATGCTCGTTTTACTGTGGTTCCAGCAAGTAGCACTGGTCTAAGGTTTGCTACAGGAGTTACCGCACCGGTTCGACCGACCTGATAGGTGACCTCCTCAAGTATTGTACTTACATTTTCAGCCTTGAATTTATAAGCAATTGCCCAACGCGGAAATTTGCTTGTAAATCCAAGATTTTCCTGTTTTTCGTATGAATCTACTTTTATTACAATTCCATCAATTTCAAAATCCAAATTCTTTCTTTCTTGATCCCAGTGGTTTATAAAATTCATAACCTCTTCAATGGAAGAACACTTAGCTATAAATCTATTTTCTGGTTTTGGTATTTTAAATCCCCATTCCTGAGCTTTAAGTATTGAATCGTAATGAGAATCCACTATTTGGTCTTTCGAATAAAGTCCGTAAAGGAAACAATCAAGTCCTCTTTCAGCTACAATACTAGAGTCCTGTAGTTTTAAAGTTCCAGAAGCTGTGTTTCTAGGATTCATGTAGGCAACTTCGCCTTTTGCAAGGCGTGATTCGTTTAATTTAGCAAAGGCTTGTTTGCTCAGATAAATTTCACCACGAATTTCAAAATCTTCAGGATAATCACCTTTTGGTAATTTAAGTGGAATCGTCCTTATAGTTCTAACGTTCGCAGTAACCTCCTCTCCTTTTTCACCGTCTCCTCTGGTTAGTGCTCTATTCAATTCTCCATTCACATATTTTATTCCAATAGCAACCCCATCATACTTAAGCTCACAAACGAAAGTGATAGGACCGTCAATCAATTTTTTTACTCTTGTTTCAAAATCGATAATCTCCTCTTTTGAATAAGTATTGCTCAAGGAAAGCATTTTGTATTCATGAGGTATAGTATTGAACTTTTTTGTAATGTCCCCTCCTACTCTTTTTGTAGGAGAGTTCGGACTTGCGTACTCTGGATATTCAGTTTCAAGTTGTTCTAGTTCTTTTAATTTTTGATCAAACTCGTAGTCGCTAATTGTGGGAGCACTTTTTACGTAATAATTGTAATTATGCACTTCGAGTTCTTGACTCAAAGCTTCAATTTTTGATTTGATATCAGTGCTCATTTAGTTTTCTTTTTCTTTTTTTGCTCTTTATATTGTCTTCGCTCTTCTTCGTAAATATCATTCTTAAAAAGACATTTAAAAAGCTCTCCAAAATGCAATTTTAAATGTAAATAATAAAATGGCGCATTAAATGTTCTTCTAATTTGCCTGGCATCATCAATTTTGTTTGAATTTGGTAACAAAAACCTATATCCAAGTCCAACTCCTAAACCTAAAAAAGGAACAAATTTGTATTC
>JALEGO010000449.1 GCA_022763165.1 Flavobacteriales bacterium | reverse complement strand
ATGCGAGGTTCCTACTAAACCAGCCGAAAAGGAAAACGGAAGTGGTACCTTTCTAGATGAGAAACCCATTTATGCTCAAAAGGCAGTTGTTGATCTAACTCCAGATTCTATAATCAATTTTACAGCTAAGATTCCCGGAAGATTCTTAGACTCAGGTAAAGCATATATTTATTTTTACGATAAAATCAAACAAGATTACATTTTCATACATGGAAAAGGTATTCGGGGAGGGCATTTGAAGCTAAAGAACTACTCTAAAAAGAAAATTACCGAGCAGAGCAATTATTTCAATGTCAAGATTAGTTTTTCTCTGCAGGAAGAAGAAATCACACAAATGGATGCTGGAAGATATCAAGTTAGAGTTCGTTATACAAATTCTCCATTAGACTATGGTGATTATAGAAATTTGAAGGAAACTTATGTCGTTAAGATTGATTCAGTAGAAGATACAGCGGATGTCGATTGAAGTCAAGAACATATCAAAAATTTATGGTCAGCAAAAGGCTTTGGATGACGTGACTTTTAATGTGGGTAGTAAGGAGATTGTCGGTTTTTTGGGTCCAAATGGAGCAGGTAAGTCAACAATGATGAAAATCCTCACTGGTTATTTGGCGCCAAACTCAGGTTCAGCTATGGTTGCTGGTTTTGACGTTATGAGCGATCCTTTGGAAGTTAAGAGAAGGATAGGGTATTTGCCAGAGCATAACCCTCTTTACTTAGAGATGTACGTGAGAGAATATCTCGGGTTCATTGCAAAAGTCCATAGGATTAAATCTCTGAATTCAAAGGTAGAGGAGGTCTTGAGTACTGTAGGCTTAACTCTGGAAGCCGACAAAAAAATTGGAGCGCTTTCAAAAGGTTACAGGCAGCGTGTTGGTTTAGCGCAGGCGATTATACATGACCCAGAGGTGATTATTCTGGATGAACCAACTACAGGATTGGATCCCAATCAAATTATAGAAATTAGAGCTTTGATTAAGACGCTTGGTCAGCAAAAGACAGTAATGATGTCAACTCATATCATGCAGGAAGTTGAGGCGATTTGTGATCGTGTAATTATTATTGATCAGGGTAAAATCGTCAAAATTGATAAAACGAAAGAAATTCAGCGTGAAAAGGGTCAGAAATCTACATTTATTGCGGAATTTGATCGGCCAATTGATCTCTCCGTATTCCTTAAACTTGAAGGATTGGAGAATGTAGAACAGGTAAATGGTAACATTTACAAATTTATCACGAATGGCTTAGATATCAGGAATGATATTTTTAAAACTGCGGTTCAAGAAAATATCTCTGTGTTAACGCTCAAACAAGAGGAGCAAAGCCTTGAAGACGTGTTTAAATCGGTTACAAAGAATCAAAAGAAATAGGGTGACCACCTTAATTTAGCGTAAAATCTTTACTTTTGCGTAAAATTTAACATTCATGGGATATTTATTTACTTCTGAGTCTGTTTCTGAGGGACACCCAGATAAGGTTGCGGACCAAATTTCAGACGCTTTACTAGACAATTTTTTGGCTATCGATCCTGATTCAAAGGTGGCATGTGAGACGCTTGTTACTACTGGGTTGACGGTGCTTAGTGGGGAAGTAAAAACAAAAGCTTTCATTGATGTTCAGCAAATCGCAAGGGATGTTATCAAGAGAATCGGTTATAACAAATCAGAATATCAATTTGATGCTGATTCTTGTGGTGTGATTTCAGCAATTCACGAGCAATCGCCAGATATCAATCAAGGTGTTGAATTAAACGCTGGTTTGCATAAAGAGCAGGGAGCTGGAGATCAAGGTATGATGTTTGGTTACGCGTCAAATGAGACGGATTCCTTCATGCCTTTGCCATTAGAAATTTCTCATGTTATCTTAAGAGTTTTGGCAGATATTCGAAGGGAAGGTCAGGCGATGAATTATTTGCGTCCTGATGCTAAATCTCAGGTTACCATTGAGTATGATGACAACAATCAGCCTGTTAGAATCGATGCTATCGTAGTATCTACGCAGCATGATGATTTTGACGCTGAAAGCAGTATGTTGAATAAGATCCAGGAAGATATAAAAGCAATTTTAATACCTAGAGTTGTTGAGTTGTTGCCTGAGAGAGTGAGAGGTTTATTCAACGATCAGATCAAGTATCACATTAACCCAACAGGAAAGTTCGTGATAGGCGGTCCGCATGGTGACACCGGGTTGACAGGTAGAAAAATTATTGTTGACACATACGGAGGAAAAGGAGCTCACGGTGGAGGAGCATTTTCAGGTAAGGATCCGTCAAAGGTTGATAGATCAGCTGCTTATGCAACTCGTCATATTGCAAAGAATTTGGTTGCAGCAGGTGTTGCAGATGAGATTCTTGTTCAAGTTTCATACGCTATTGGTGTTGCGGATCCAATGGGTATTTATATCAATACATACGGTACTTCTAAAGTTGGTTTGACTGATGGTGAAATTGCTAAGAAAGTTTCTGAAATCTTTGATATGAAGCCTTCTGCAATTATTGAGAGATTAAAGTTGAGAAATCCGATATACTCAGAAACTGCTGCTTATGGACACATGGGTAGAAAACCTCAAACAAAAGTGGTTTCATTCAACAACAATGGTAGCACGATAGAGAAAGAGGTGGAAACTTTTACTTGGGAAAAACTGGATTACGTTGATAAAATCAAAGAATCGTTTAACCTATAATTTCTAATTATCTACAGATGGCAATAGTTGATTTTTTTGAAAGTGGTCTGAAGAAGCAAGTAAAGGGTCATGTGAGTAACCTGGTAAAGCTAAGTTTGATTGATGGGTTGACTTCTGATGAAATAGAGCTTCTGGAAAATATTGCTTCGAGGTTGGGTTTAACTTCCGAGGAACTTGAAGAAATCAAGAAGGCGCCAGAAGATTATGCCATTAATCCTCCAGTTGTCTTAGAAGATAAATACAAGCGTCTTTATCATTTAGTTCAGATGATGTTGGTAGACGGCTTTGTAGATGATAGTGAAATTGCTATTGTTGAAAAATATGGTATAGGCATTGGGGTTCCAGCTGATAAACTCAATTTGACTATTTCGCATATGATCGGATTTGCAGCAAAAGACATGAGTGTTGACGAGGCTGTTGAAATGATTTTAAATTGAATCAGACTGAGGGTTACCCAAGACCCAGTTGGGGTTATATAGTCACGCATTTTTTCTTGAGAGTGGTGCTTCCTTATTTGTGTGGGAGGTTAATAGGTTGGGAGCATTTTCCTGCTTTGTCATTAGAGTTTGTGGCGGCAGGTCTTAGTTTCCTATTCGACTTGTTAATGCTTATGGGTTTGCTTTCGATTGTATATTTAATCATTAAGAAATTAAGACCAATTCCCCCTCAGAATACTAAGAAAGTCATTTGGAAGAAAGAATGGGAAGAAAGAGATTCAGGGGAACTGAATGTTCCGGATGACTTTCAAGTCAAGAAAAACTAGACTAAAGCGATTTAATGAAGTCATCCAGTTTTGCAGCGGCTTCTAGATCAAATTTTTTACTCAGACGCTGTTTTGCTTTTACAGCTCCATCATAGGTTATACTTGAGATTTCTGCGATCTCTTTTAAGGTGCAATCCAGTTTTATTAAAGTTGCCATGCGTAAATCATTTTTGGTAAGAGATGTTGTAGCTTTTTCGTTTAAACGCTCAAAAAATCTCTGATTCAACACTTTAAACTCATTCATAAAGGATACCCAATCTCGGCCTTGCCTTAAATCCTTTATTAGGGTTGATATTTTTTCGCTAAGTTCTGGGGTTGCTGCTCCAATGGCTTCGAGGTCGGCAATAAGGTTGGCCTTTTCTTTCAGGGTATTAACTAGGTTATCGACCTTATTGGAAAGTAATTTGTTTTGCGTCTTGAAAATTTTATTTCTAAAATATACGGTACGAAATACCGCTAGGATAACACCGATGATTAAGAGTGCCAGCAGTAGATATATGATTGTTTGCCGCTTTTGAGATGTGATCTGTTCGTTTTTGAGTTGGTTTTCTGCTTCTAATTTGTCATTTAAATCGATGATCTCTTTTACTTCAGCTTGTCCAAGAATTTCTGAAATTTTAGCTCTTTCACTGTGTTGTTGGTTTTCCTTGAGCTGCAATGCATATTTTTTGGAATATTCAAGTGCCTTTTCATTATTTCCGAGCAGTTCATAAGTTGTGCTTTTCTGTTCGTATGCCATTGCGAGTATGTGGATGTGCTCGTATTTTTTGCAGTGTACAATGGCTTGATCAAGCTCGTCTAAAGCCTTGTCGAACTGTTTCGATTTGGTGAATGCCTTTGCGAGCATTACCGGAAGTATTGCGGTTTTTTGGCTTTCACTGTAGTCCTTTTGTAAGGCCTTTGCTTCTTCATAACATTGAATGGCTTTTTGTTGGTCATTTAAGAAGTAATGTATCGTTCCCAAATGATATAAAAGTTTTAAAGCGTCTCTCTCTCGCCCAGATT
>JALEGO010000448.1 GCA_022763165.1 Flavobacteriales bacterium | reverse complement strand
TACTTTGCAATAAAAATGTCACTTCGACCTTTAGACACTAAATTACTCACCCCCACTCCAGGATCAAAATCAACTGTCCCTGTAAAATGGCCTCCTACAATTACGTTCCCGCTTATATCAGTTACAAGGTCTTTCCCTACATCAGTTCCAGTACCGCCAATGGTATGGGCCCATTCAACTTGGCTAAAACCAAAAGAATAGCAAAAAACACAGAATATAATTGCGAAACAGCCCTTCATAATTATAGGTGTTTCTACGTAAAATCTGCTATTTTGTTAGGTTTTTTTTTAATTAGATGATTATTAGACCTTTTTGTCTAATTTTTAATCAATTGATAAGTATTCTGTCCTATTCTAATCAAGTAAGAGCCAAAAGCGAAATCATCAATACTTATGGGCACTGGTTGATGCGCGGCCCCTGAGATTGAGATCGTTCGAACATTCCTGCCGGTAACATCATAAATGTTGACATTAACTTGGTCAAAGGCGGTTGAAGCTTCTAAAAAGAAAGACTCATTTGCGGGGTTAGGATAAATCTTAAATTTTGGTTCAATAGCACCCATTCCCTCAACAATACTTGTAGCACCCATAGCATTAATAGTTATGGTATCACATTGAATATCTAGAGGGCATAAACTGTTTTCAGCTGTCAGACATACGAAGTAACTTCCAGGTGAGGGATAAGAATAAAATGGGTTCATTGTGGTGTCAGAACCTCCTTCTCCAAAGCCCCAAAACCAAGAATCATTATGGTTTGAATAATTAAAAAATTGAACATCCAGCCCGCTATTGTAATAATTCCATGTGGCATCTGGAGCTCCTTTGATGAACACCGCATTTTGTAAAACAAGAGTATCATAACCATTAATATTATTCACCACTAATGTCACATCATGAAACCCACTGGTATTGTAAGTAACGGTTGGGTTTTGCAGATATGAGGTATCCGGTGTTCCAAGCTCAAAGAACCATTGCCAACCCAATACTCCACCTGAAGAAATATCGCTAAAAGTAATGGTTTCTCCCTCACAGATGGTATCAACGCTTTGTGTAAAATTGGCAGATGGCTGTGGACCTCCACCGTTCACAACTGCAATTTGGTCACAAGATATATCAGCTGGGCAAGCCAAGTTGCTCGCAGTGAGGCAAACATTGTAAACCCCTCCGGAGGCATATACATGATTAGGGTTCTGAACATTGGATCCATTTCCGTCCCCGAAATCCCAAGCCCAGTTTGTTGTATTTACGGATAAATCTGTGAAATTGGCAGTGAGAATATTGGCCGTGCTGGTAAATGCAGCCAAGGGGGCATCCAAAACCACAACTGAATCCTTATAATAAGCGGTGTCTTTGCCAATTCCATTGTCAACAATTAGTGTTACATCATATATCCCGGGAGCATTGTATGTCACGTTGGGATACTGTGCATTTGATGTTGCTGGGTTTCCTCCCTGAAAAATCCATTCCCAGCTTATTGGGTTATTTGAAGATTGGTCAAAGTAACTTACAGTATTTCCGGTACAAACATATGGACTTGCTATTCCTGCAACGGAAACGGGGTAATAACCTGTTCCAGAACTGGTATCTACAGTAACAGAAAAACAACTCTGATGTGCTGGACATCCTGAGGTAGGGTCACTGGCGTACTGACACACTAAATACGTTCCAGCTGAATCATAAGTATGAATGGGGTTAGGCTGAGTACTGCTTGAGCCATCACCAAAATCCCATAGAATGTTTGTGGCGGATGTAGAAAGATCATTAAAGGAAATTGCAAAATTGCCTGTTTGAGAATAACTGAAAGCAGCTGTAGGGCCAGGGCTAACCACTATGTAAGACTGTTTAAATTCTGTATCTGCTCCTGAAGGGTTCGTCACATCTAAGGTTACGCTATAAGTTCCAGGAGTGCTGTATGTTACTGTAGGGCTTGCCTGTGTAGAAGAATTTGGAGTACCCCCTGGAAAAGTCCAATTATATCCGGTAGCATTGACTGAATTATTCACAAATGTTATCGGTTGGCCTGCACATATTGATGTGCTAGCCGTAGTAAATGCGGCTGTAGGCAGTGCGTTTTGAGGATTAAGGCAGTTCCAATCCAATTCAAAACCCAAATCCACAGTTGCTGGATCTGAATGAAAGTGTATTGTTACGGAGTTTCCTGAGCTCGTAATTGGCGTTCCAATTGTTGGTGGGTTTGCATCACAAAACCTTCCCAAACTTGGGTCATTTGTACTTGTACCATCAAACAGCTCAATAAAATCAAAGTCACAGGGTTGAAGTGGGAAGTTACCAGAGCCTGGTTCCACACCGAAACTGCTAAAGGAAAGCTCTACCTGAGCCGCTCCTGTTGGAGAAATAGTTAGATAGCTGTCATGACCCTCAGTATAATCTCCATTTGGACCACCATCATCATACACAGTACCATCACATGAAGTTTGTGTAGCACTGTTGTTTGGCAATATGATATATTCACAAGGAATTGTCGCATCTACTGTTATAAAACCAACTTTTGTTTCGACATCATTTCCTGATGCATTCGTTGCAGTTAGTGTCACATCATAAGTGCCAGCAGTTGGGTAAGAGACTACTGGATTATAGGCGGTGCTTGAAGACGGAACCCCACCAGGAAATGACCAAACGAAAGAAGACGCGCTAGTAGACAAATTCGAAAAATTCACTGTTCCCCCTTCGCAAACCGTTGTAATTGGTGCAGTAAAATCTGCATTTGCAGAAGGAACAGGCGCTGTAGAACAAGTCCAAGATATATCAAATCCAGCAAGCTCTAAACCTGGATCAGAGTGAAAATGTACTGTAATAGGGCCTCCTGTAGACGACACTGCTCCCGGGCTACCAGTTGTGTTACAATACTTTCCGATTAGCGGATCTCCGATATCATCACCATCAAAGATTTGAATGTAATCATAATCACATGGATCATTTACATTGTTTCCTGAACCGCTTTCAATGTCAAATTGGTTAAATGTAAGTGTAACACTAGTGGCTCCTGGAGGATCAATTGTGATATAGCTGTCTTGAGCTGGACTGTAAGTGCCATTTGCTCCTCCATCATCAAATAGGTTTCCAACACATTTAGTTTGCGTCTGAAAAGTATCATTTGGAATCATAATGATGTTACATGGCAAAAGAGAGTCGATAGTGATATAAGCTACTTTCACCATAGTATCGGCACCACAAACGCCTCCGTCCACAATTAGTTCAACTGTATAAGTGCCGTAATTTGAATACGTATGCACAGGATCTTGTGATGTAGAAGTATTTCCGTCACCAAAATCCCAATCATTCGTAACCGCATTGAATGTCAAATTTGTAAAACTCACAGTTAGTGGTGCGGAACATGATTGTGTAACATCAGCCGCAAAGTCAGCAAAGACTCCTGCACTATATGCTGCTCCTACCCCTACAGCATACCAAGCATCTGTAGTAGCACCAACCTCTGGAGAACAGGCTCCAAATAAATCGGTAGCTGATTGTATTGCATAAAATCTGGCATCGGCATAATCTGAAGAGGGCGTCAGATACACGGTTAAATTTCTGAAAGCAATTTGTTCTGCATCGTTGATTCCTAAGCCATTAACTATGTATGAATTTCCAAGGTCATTGGTTCCTGTGCCTCCCATAGATAATAAGTAAAACCAAAAATTCTGCACTCCACTATTTGTATGAACGCCACATTTGTCATTCCCTTGACTAGGTGTACAACCAACAGTAGGCATCCAATAAACTCCTGTATAGCAATCTGGATCATTTTTAGAGTTTGGATCCGACATGTCACGGATATAGTCCGTTCCATTTATAAAAATCTCTTCCCCAATCTTCCAATTTGGAGTTCCACTATTAGGGACTGGTGTTGTTCTTGCATAAAAATCTACGCATGTTCCAAAGATGTCAGCAAAAGACTCATTTAAGGCGCCAGATTCCGAGGCATAAATCAAGCCTGCCGTAAACTCGATCAGTCCATGGCTTATTTCATGCCCTTCTACATCAATTGACACTACGGGATTGGCTGAAGCATCTCCATCACCATATGTCATTTTATCTCCATCCCAAAATGCATTCAAATAACCTCCTGATGAACCCAGAGGTTTAAAGTGAACATAGCTTTTGATTTTAAACCCAGCGTTGTCAATACTATTTCTTCCATGAACATTCAGCAAATAGTCATACGTCATTTCTGTACCCCAATGAACATCAGTGGCATATTCATCCTGCTGCGCGTTAACATTATTCCAGATATTATCATTATCTACAAAGTCAACAGCATTAAGATAATCGTCTTGGGCAAGCATGTTATAAGTTTCAATACCATTTCCCCTCCCTGACTCTCTCAGCCTGAAACCTCCAGAAAAAGAATCAGCGATAATTCCTCTATTTCCACTGTATTGAGTGTTTGCCGTTCCAGGAGTATCTGCGGTATGGATTCTATCCACATCCATAATTATTTCTCCGGTGTGTGCATCAACATAGACATATTTCCTTGCCAAGGGCTTTTTAGAATAAATGTCAAACTTGTATGCTAGGTGGACGGATTCTGAAAATTTGCCGTATGGAGCTGCATACACCAACTCTCCTTTAGGAAAGTAAGTGGCATATGAGTCCCCTTTATCCAGTTTTATAAACTTCTCTTCATTAGGAACTTGCCACATATACAAATCCGCATTCAAAAAAGACAAAGCCTTTTGAAGAGCACCTTTTTCTGACAATACTGGTTGGTTACTAACAGGAATTTCGGATAACAATTCCCCATTAACTGATTTCAAATAACCGTTTTGAAGGTGCAAATTGTATTGGGCATACTCAATCGGAATACCCCTATAGTACTGTTGTACCCTCACATGTGTTTGGCCAAGTTTATCTCTATTTGCGGTGATATACTTTGTCTCGAAAGCATTAGGGTCTTCATAGAATTGTGAAACCCACTTTGAAAAATCTTTTTGGGTCAATTGGAGACTGCCAAATTCAACAAAGTTTGGCACATTACTATAACTCTTGTATCTCAATTTAACTGAGCCGTGTACTTTTTCATGAGCGGCAAACCCCTCAAGTATAGTTTCTTCATACTGCCCATTAGCATTGACGCCTGTGATGCTGACAATCGCACATAGCGAAAGAACAAGCCCAAAACCTCTCATTATAAAAATTATCGTATTAGTGTGACATGACCCATCATCTGATGTGGGTTTTTGAAAACATCTCTGAAATATAGCTTCCAGACATATACATCTTGTTTGGCAATTGCGCCTTGTCTCGTGCGACCATTCCAAGGAATAAAATCGTCAGTGTGATATATGATATCTCCCCATCTGTTGAAAACAGTAAAAGATAATTCATCTTTAAGGATACCATGCCCTTCGAAAAAGAACCCATCATTTATACCATCTTGACCTGGAGTAAAAGCATTGGGAACAAAGATGTTCCATGTTGGCCTGATATAGACGTCATTATAGGCTGTATCTAAACAACCGTGCTCGGTTTCAACTATTTGTCTAACGGTGTAATCTCCTGTGTCTGGGAAAAAATAAGTAGGGTGCTGGGCCATGCTCGTATCCCCATTGTCAAAATCCCAATACCAAATAACTGACCTTTCCGAAAGATCTCTGAACTGAACAAGAGCATTTACCTCATCTAAATCTTCTTCAGAGGGGGAGTATTTAAATGCAGCAAATGGCTTTGGAAATACTTCTATTGACGAAGCAGAATCAACAAGCAAATGACATTCATTTTTGCCCAGAACATCTAGACTGATGTTGAATGTCCCAAAGTCTTCAAAGGTATATGTAGTTGGACCTGTCATCTTAAGTTGTTCTCCATTCCCTAGCTCAAGAGTAACAAAGTCGACATCTGTCCAGCTGATAGCATTTCCAAAATCAACCGTAAGTGCCTGACAGCCCTCGAGTTTATCAATTGTGAGTTCAAATTCCGGAATTTCTTTAACTACGATTTCTACCTGATCTGTTGCTGGGCCATAACCACAACCATCATTTACTGTCACGTTATAATAAAATGTTCCCGAGCTATCCTCTTGTGTCATGGCATACTTATTATTTCCCATGCTATTATCCCAGGCATAAGTGTAATTTCCATCTCCCCCAGTAGCAACAGCTATAAGATTAACAACATCTCCTGGACACACTGATGCATCGTCTGCGACATACAGTTGTAAATTGGGGAAAATTCCAACCTTAATTAACGAAGTGTCTGTATAACATCCATTTGCATCGATCGCGTACACCGAATAGCTTTGATTTCCTGGAGGTTGTACAACATTGGTTTGAGTTCCTAATGTATTATCCCAATAGTAATCATATGGTGCTGTCCCAGCATAAGCTTGGGCAATCAAAGTAGCCATATCTCCTGAACAAATGGTTGTGTCAGCTGTGCTTTCTATCAATGCAGGTGGACCATGATCTACGTTAAAGATCTTATGTTCTTCACAATTCAAGCTATCAGTCACATGAACTTGATAGAAACCAGAGCATAGATTGTACACTGAATCCGCTGTGCCCGCAGCTCCGACCCATGAGTAGCTATAAGGTGGCACTCCTCCAAAAACGTTCGCTTTTGCCTTGCCCTCACAACCCCAATAACAGTCATTATCATCCACGGTCATATTAATTTGTATCTCAGGTGGTCCAATGATACCATGCCATGATGTATCAGTACAGCCAAGACTATCCTTTACGATCACTTGATAGTTTCCTTCAAAAAGATTTGAAAAAGTGGAGTTTGTAATATAATTGATCCCTCCATCAATAGAATAAGTTATTGGTTGATAGCCTCCTGTTGTAAATATGTCAATACTTGCGTCTCCTATTCCAAAACAGCTATTTGGCTCAGTAACAATAGAATCAACTTGAAGCTGAGGATTAACATGAATGGTAGCAGATAAGGTAACAGGACAATTGTTTTCTCCAATTACAGTACACGTGTATGTCCCTGGCCCAGGAGTTGAAACTAGTATACTATCCTCATTCGGACCACTGGAAACGACCTGGCCTGTCAGTTTATTGATCCATTCATAATCTACCAGTCCTTTTGGAGCCCTTAAAATTACTCCATCACAAGTTTCTTCTTGCGTAAGCCCAAATGACATGCACCAGCCATCAAAATACGCGTATCCAGCATGAGCTCCTAAGCTGCAATCTCCAGTAACTATTCTTAGTGTAACATACTGTCCAACGTATTGCGTGAGTGGTGTTACAACCGTACTCCATTCCTTATATATTCCATTTGCATTCCAGTTCCAGCCGCCAGGGGTAGTACCAGAGTTAGAAAAAGATTTAAAACCGGGTAAGCCATTTCCCGCAACCACCTTATACGAAGTACACCCTACAGTATCTCCCTGATTATCAGTCATTACTATCTCAAAGTACGGCATCTCCCATGGGTCATGACTACTAGGCACCTCCAAAACTACGGCATAAGAAAAAGCAAAGATTTCATTTCCGGGAGTGACTTGAAAAGTACGGTATAAAGCCTCAGCCTCTGAACCATCATCCCAGTTTCCCAATTGCAAGGACCTTGTCCCTCGAAAAGGGTTATTCATGGGTATTAAGCCTCCAGTAATGGTGTCCATACCTCCAGCAACTACCTGCTGTCTATCTGGGTCAATCCCTGGTGAGGCGTTTGCGAAAGCACAGCCTGGTGTCTGGTTTGGATAACAGTCTTGATCACCTAGTTCTCCTTTCCAGCACTGCAAATTGTTCTTTTCAAAGTCCATGTTATAACAACTGGTGCATTGGGAATATCCCATACCAGGTATTATAAGACCCAAAACCATAAGAATGATGTAAGGTATTGTTGAGTTCATCTTATTCTTGCAATCGAAGTTTCAAACAATAGACTCTCAGTCTATTAATTAGTTGCCTCTTTGAAAGCAAATTTAATAAAATTCCACGTCTATTCATTTCATATGGCCTAAATCATTACCCGTTTGAATCAGGCCATTTTTTTCAAGTCTCAACAACTAAAAATGGTTCAGATGCAAAAGCTTACTTGTTTAAGCTCAACTGTCACGGCATGTTCAATACTTTACCGAAGCAATTCAGATGCAATTACTAACTTCGTATTCTCAAACTGCTTATCATGAATCTGAATTACCTTTACCTAATCTTACTTTTTTCCTTCAGTACTGCTTTTGGGCAATCCGACTTCAAGTCAAACGTACTATACCCCAAAAATCCTAATACCTGTAAAAGCTGTAAACAAGCTTGGGCTTCTACGCCTAAAGAAGTGGAACTATCCTTTTATGTAGATGAAAAGAAAGAAATCTTTTTTACTTGCACAGATGAAAGGGTTTTAGAAAAGCTTTTTCCTTCAAAGTTCTTCACCTTATCTGGGGAGATATTTTCAAGCAGAAGTTTTGCATGTGAGTCGAAACCATTAAATCCAAGCAAACTGAACGGTTTTGTGCTAAGGCCCCTTACTTTGGTTCAAATGAAATCCAAAAAGGTGAACTCCCCTAAAGGAACTTTTATATGTTCTTTTGGAAAACTTCCTTCAAAGTTCCCTGATCCAAAAGATGTTGAAATTAATCTTCTTGCGCTAAAAAATAATGCTTTGTGTCATTATCAGACGAATGTAAATGTGAATACCGATAAGTGGGACCTGTTAGACATGGGACTCTTCATGAAAGAGCTTGTTCTTAAAGATGATTTTAACACGAAAAAAACAAAGAACCTATTTGATTATAAGTATAGCCGCCTTTCATTTTCAATTCCCTTTGACCAAAATGCTGCTGAGATATCTGAAGAACAGCTTGATGTAATATTTGATTCCTTGGATTTGAATAGTTATGATTTATCTAAAGCTACAATACGCGCCTATTCATCCGTAGAGGGTGACTTGGCTACCAACCTAAAACTTCAAAATCAGAGGGCAAAAGTAATCTCCTCGTATATGAAACAGAAGTTTGGAGACATAGATGTCGATGTTAATGCAAATGAAAACTGGATGGAGTTTTACAGTGACATAGAAAAGAATGAGGAGTTTAAGTACTTCAGAACTCTTAAAAGAGACGCTGTGAAGTTGAGGCTTAGAGATGAAACTTTAGCCGAAAAGATGGAGCCGATATTAAGCAACCACCGAAAGGTAATTGTCATTATGGATGTAAATACGAAGTTTGATGACTTAGAAGATTTTGACCAAGGGGTTAGTGATTTACAAGCGAGTTTGGATGCCAAAGACTTAGACAAGGCTCAGGAAATTCAATTGTCTTTGTTGGAGAAAATCCGATCTAACCAAGTACCTAAAAGCTTTATTGACAAAATAGAAATCCCTAATGCAGCAGACTATAAGAATTTACAGAGAAATCTCCTTGTCTTTAAATACTTTTCTAATATGTCCGATCTACTGACCAGCTTAAAGGATTTTGAGGCTGTCTATGATCTTGACAAGGATGATAAAGTTTTATATAACATGGTGGTTCTTAAACTCTTTTTGTGGCAGATTAATTTAGATAAATATGAAGCCTACCCGCAAATAGAGAAGGATATTGAAGCCATAAGTTCTATAGACCCAACTTTGATTAACAGATTAAAAATCAATTACAACATCCTTTTGGCAGAACTTCATTCGATAAAAAAGGAGTATAGTAAAAAGGATCAAGCTGTTGACAAAGTTTATTCTTACTACAAGCAAGTCAATAGTCAGGAACAGCTTGTTAAGTTGAGCAGATACTTTGCCAACTACTCACAGTACGGCAGGGCTGAATATGTTCTCCAGAATAAGTTAATGGATTTGGCTGTCGATGATGACCTATTATTCTACTACATAGAGCTAACTCTACACAAGGACTACTTAAAAAAGAAAAAGGAATATAAAGGCTACATTAACCACGCCTTGTTACTTGATCAAAACAGATATTGTCAGTTCTTTCAATCAAAAGATAATGGTGGTGTTTCTTTTCAGTTGTTGAAAAACGAAACGCTAAAGAGCGTGTATTGCGATAAGTGCAATCTTTTTAATTGAAGAGCTAAATGATTTAGTGAATTTCCACAATATTGAACTCAACTCTTCTGTTTTTCGCGTGTTTTGCTTCATCACAGTCAAAGCCGTCAATGCATTCATTTAGCGGTTTTGTTTCGCCATAACCCTTAGACTGTATTTGTTTTGAATTCACTCCTTTAGAAACAAGATATTTCATCGCACTCTTTGCTCTATCCTCGCTTAACCGATAATTGAAGTCGTTACTGCCCCTAGAATCAGTATGAGAAGCAAGTTCAATAATGATTTGTGAGTGATCCCTCAAGACTTCGGCAATGATGTCCAATTCTGACTTTGCGATTTCCTGAAGTGTTGCTTTGTTCAACTCAAAGTATATCGGATCTAAACTCAGCATCTTAGCCATATCCTTTCCTGTCTCCACTTTTTCCATAGAAATTCTTTTGTCACCTAGCAGCTCGTAGTACTCAAAATCCTTCAGTCTTTCGCGAATTTCCAACGGTTTACCAATATAGTCATGATGGAACAGGTGTATTTCTACATTTAGGTTTCCATATAACTCTTCTCTATCCAAAACCAGATCCAAATATCCGTCTTCATTGGTTTTGCCAGTAAATAGAATGTCCTTTGTATCGATATCTAAAACAGTAATTTCCACCCCTTTTATACCCAACATCGAATGCCCTTGGGTCGTTTGTGCCTTGATTATGAATTCATTTGACAATTTTTTCATCTTTAGAGACGACCCTTCTTGATTCAATTCTTTGATTGGCATCGGCTTAGCATAATAACCCATATTAGAAACGCGCACCTCTAAAAACTCCTTATCATTTGCATGTTCACTGGTAATTGCCAAATCTGCTTTGCCATTCTTAGCATTTACGTCATACAATTGCTTCCCCGTTCTCTTATCATATACAAAAACATGAGCATCTTCCAAGGGTTTCCCAGAATCATCTAAGATATCAAGAACAATGGTTTCGTTTCCTATGGGATTAACAGCAAGATCAATAAAAGCCGAGTCACTATCCAAAAGATTTAACGCTGGAATAGAAATGGAACGTGTCCCATCAAATGCCCGAACCATCAAGTTTTTATTGGATGATATTTGTTCTTTTGAAATTGGAAACCTCGCAAATCCATTTTTAGCAAGAACTTTAAATAACGTGTCCATTGACATTGTGTCAAAAAGAACAACCTGAATATCTTCAGAAATGCTCTCACTGCCATTTGTTAATCTGACAGATAATAGGTTCGCTGTATCAGAAATTAGGGCTTTGTAATTGAAATCAACACTTTCGCCATAAGGGGAATTATCAACTACCGATTTCCCGGAGTCAACATTAAACGTTGGTTTATGCCCTTCTTTCCATTCAACAATTGAAATTGACTCAATCTCCTCTGGCTGATCCATTCCAATGACAACTACCACATTCGAATCTGATGTTAATGAATCCATTGATCTTGGAATTTTGGCAAAGCCATTCTCGGATAAACCAGAATACAGAACCTCTCCAGTCTTATTATTTAGCAATCTAAATTGAGTACTAATTGGTTTGTGATTTTGGTCTGAGATACTTAGAGCAAACATCTCGTTTGAGGCTGTATCTGTAACAGCAGTATCACTCAAATTTGTCAAATCCACTACTGAAACGAATTCGTTTTCAGTATCTTCATAAGAGGTTAGCCCATTCATCGTAGGGTTATTTTCTATTTCCTTTTCTTCAATTTGAACCTGCCTTTTTTCAGACAAGGAATCTTTCCTTCTTAGGATTTTGTGTTGATCCTTTTTCAAGCTATCCAATGAAATTATTGAACCAACGTTTATAGGAACAGAAAGATTTTCTGTGCTAAAGACCTCATTTCCATGTTTGTAGTTCAACAAATAATCATTCCCCGGCTCAAGAACCATCAGATAATCTCCTGACTTGGTATCCGGACGATATATTCCAACAAGTTTATCTGTTTTCAAATTATCTACTTCGATAATCACATCTTGAGAATTTCCTTCAATATGGCCTTTACAAACTGTCAAGGCATGTGTTTGCCGCTCCTCGAAATAAATTTCGTAAACATCATGATCTGCCCTCCTGTCTCGATGATGTGATGCGTAGTAGGCCCTTTTGCCATCTGCTGAGGGATAAAAGAATACATCATTACCTGTGGTGTTGATGGGGTATCCAATATTCTCAGGAACATCCCACACACCACTTTCCGAAAGGTGTGTTACGAAAATGTCATAACCCCCCATACCGTGATGTGCCTCTGAGCTGAAAAACATAGTAAAACCGTCAGGGTGGATATAGGGAGCATCATCATTCAAGGGAGAGTTAATAATTTCACTACAATCAATTGCTTCGCCCCAAGTGCCATCCGGCATTTTTTTACAGTAGTAAATATCTTTCCCTCCAAATCCTCCTGGTCTATCACTTGAAAAGAATATCAATTGTTCGTCTGGGGTCATTGAGGCATGCCCTTCCCAATAGGGCGTGTTTACCCCTCCTCCAAGTCTTGTGGGTTCAGACCAAACTCCGTTCAAGAACCGACTCATGAAAATATCTCCATTTCCTGTTTCGTCATACTTATACATCAATAGTGTTTGACCATCAGCAGATAGAAATTTTGACGCTTCATGATCTTTACTATGAATTGATTTACTCAGAATATCAGGATCTTGCCATTCCCCATCAACCTTATGACTGATAAAAATATCTTCATATAGCTCTCCTGTAAGTTCATGCTTATGCCCTGTTTCATGTGGCCTTTTGGATGTAAATATCATGATGGTTTCGTCTGCATTCACCACAGGGGCATAATCCTCATATTCGGTGTTGATATGATCCCCAACATTTTCAATTTTGATGTTTAAAGGATGCTGCATTAAATCAATGGCCGTTTCACACTGCGAGATGTGCCTTTGAATATGCTGTCTTTGTTCATAGGCTTTCCCGTGAATGTGTGCCTTGAACTCCAAATAATTATCAATTGCTTTTTCAAACTGATATTCCATATGGTAGGCATCACCCAAATACTTCAGCGTTTCAAAAGGAGCCTCCTTTTGTTTATAACTATGCTCATCATACTTTTTTGTCATTTTGGTTTTTGCCTTTTCCAAATAGGTAATGGCATCTTTAAAGTTTTCCGTAGCATGCACAAAACAAAAGCCAATCAAAAAGTGGATGTTGTGATTGTCAGGCTGCATCTTTTCTAAGTCTATAAACTCTGATAATGCCTTTTTGTAATTTTGGTCATAGAGATCATGCAACGCTTTGTCATAAGCTGCTTTAAACTTTTTAGGGTCGTAAATTGTTTTTGAGTCAGTGCTTCGAGAAAGCGTATCGTTTAACTCTAAATTTATGACTGATGAATCAGAGGCAAGGCTAGAATCCACTTGGGAATACAACCTCAAATTGGCTACGAAAGTCAAAGCCAAGACTATTACCACTCTCATCAAAAAGCTCATAAAGAAAGACTTAACATATAACATGCCCAAGATATTAAGAAAATCTTTCGGCATTCATTAGCCTTACGCAACTTATTAATTGATGGTTGTTAAATTCCAGTTAAACCTTATTGTTCTAGTTTAACTATGTTGAATTCAACTCTACGATTGGCAGTATGCTCATCTTCAGAACACTGAACTCCATTGGAACATTTATTCAACAATCGTGTTTCACCATAACCTTTTGAAGTGATCTGGTTTTCGTTAACCCCCTTGGCGATAAGGTAGTCGTGGGCACTTTTCGCCCTGGCCTTGCTGAGGGATAGATTGCTTTGATCATTTCCTCTGGAATCTGTATGCGATGCCAATTCGATCACAATGGAAGCATTGTTTTTCAGCACATCTACTACTATATCCAATTCATCTTTTGCATCATCTTTGAGACTTGCTCTGCCTAAGGCAAAGTAAATAGGTTTTAGGCCAAGGATTTTTCCTAAATCATGCCCGACCTGTATTTTATGCAATTTAAGATCCTCATGTTTGTTTAAATCCAGTTTATTTTCGGTCAAGTACTCCTTTTTGAAAGGAATAGTCTTTGCCAAATATCCTTTTTTACTGATTACTAAAGATGCAGCTTTATCAATTAGCGATTCTTTAGTTAGTTTAAATTTGATCTCGCCAGTAAGTGACTCATCACTCTTGTAAATGCTCTCGCCTGCGCTTGAGAAAACTTCCATCATAACACCTTCAATCTCCTCATTAGAACTATTATCCTTAACCAAACCTTGAACAATCAATTGGGAAGAAACATCAATAACTTTATCCGTCAATAGAATTTCTTTTTCGAGTTTTACAGAGCTCGTCTCCATCGGCAAGTAAATGGTGTCTTCATCAAAAACTTCGTCTTCATGCTCATAACTCACTTTGTAGCGATGTCCTGAATTTAAAACAATGAGATACTTCCCTGTTCGTGAATTTGGTTTATACCTTCCCACTAATTCTCCCGTATTCGCTTCTTCTACTGATACAGTAACGTTTTCTGGGATTTCATCTGTTTCAGTCTTGATGAATCCTTTAAATATAGTCAGTAGATTTGGATCTTTATCTTCAAAATGAATCACATAGATATCATGGTCATCCTTTCTGATTTCGTTGTGAGATGAATAATAGGCTCGTTTACCATCAACTGAAGGATAATAGAAAATATCGTTTCCAGTAGTATTAATGGGGTAACCTACATTGTTTGGAGTCGACCAAATTTCCCCTCCAAAGCGCGTTGTTTTGAATATATCGTAACCTCCAATACTGTTATGACCTTGCGAAGAGAAATACAACGTAATGCCATCTGGGTGAATGTATGGGGCATCTTCATCCTGATTTGTGTTAATTGTTGGTCCACAATTTTTTGCAGTCCCCCAATCACCATTAGGTAGTTTTTTACAATAATAAAGGTCCTTTCCTCCATATCCACCAGGACGATCACTGGAGAAAAATATAAACTGATTGTCCGGAGTTATCGAAGCATGGCCTTCCCAAAATGTGGAATTAATCTTTGGGCTATATCTCATCGGCTCCGACCATTGCTCACCTGCTAACTGACTAATAAAAATATCTCCTTTACCTTCATCATCGTATTTATACATTAGTAAAGTTTGACCGTCAGCAGACAAAAATTTGGATGCCTCATGATCGTCACTATGAATTGCTTTACTTAAAATTTGAGGTTTTTGCCATTCATCGTCCTTTTTTATACTGATGAAAATATCCTCATAGAGTTCTGTAGTGTCAAATGCCTCACCATGTGGACGTTTTGAAGTAAAAATCATTACCGATTCGTCAGCGTTCACAGTTGGTGCATATTCTTCGTACTCAGAGTTGATATTATCTCCTAGTATTTCCTTTTCCATCTTAACAGGATTCTGAACCAGTTCGATACCAAACGTACATTGGCCCATGAGTCTTCTAATTTCTGCTCTTTGATCAGAAGCTTTTATCTTCAACTCTTTAAGAAAATCTTTATAATATCCATTAGCATCTTTGAAGTTGTATACTAAATGATGCGCATCTCCTAAATATTTTAAAACTTCAACGGGAGCATTCTCTTCTTTATAGTTACCCTCAACATATGATTTAGTTCGCCCGTCTTTTGATTTTTCCAAGTATTCGATGGCTTTAAGAACATCCTTCTTTGATTGTAAGAGTGTATAACCAATCAAAAAGGAGATATTCTTATTATCTGGACGCATTTTTTCCAACTCATAAAACTCATGAAGTGCTCCTTCATATTGCTTATCATATAAGTGTTGGGTAGCCTGTTCAAAGTTCGACTTAAACGTTTTCTCATCAAGCTTAGCGGAAGTAGTAGGCTTGAGGGGTTGGTCCTCTTTATTGTTATTGTTGTTGGTATAGGCGCAAAATGGGAAAATAAGTAATAGGGTGAATTTAAGTAGTTGTGTTTTCATAACTAAGTTATTGAGAATATCAAATGTAAAACAAAATTTTCAGGCTCGAAATTTTTATTGACGCCAACAGAATAATGTTCTGCGTGGAGTAGCGAGTTGTTAAGGAAATTTTACACGAAAGCAATGCTGCCCCGTTTTATATTGGTATTCAACAAACAGCCCATATATATCACATATTTGCTTGACAATTGAAAGTCCTAAGCCTGTTGAGCTCTTATCTACAGAGCTTTTATTGAATCTTTCAAAAATGATATCACTGAGTGGTTTCTCTTGTAAACTGGAATTTGTAATAAAAACTTCTCTATCAACAGTTTGGATTCGAACTTTGCCACCCTCCTTATTATGCACAATTGCATTTTTAAGCAAATTATTAAATAGCACCTGCGCCAGATCTTTATTCATACAAATGATAAGGGGCTCTCTTTCAAAAGAAACATCAATACGCTTAGCATCAGCATGATGTAACAATAATTTCAATGAGTGTTCTATGGTTTCAGATACATCAAAATCCTGTACATCTTTAAATTGATCGTTGTCAATTTTTGACATTAACAAGAGCGCCTTATTCATAGTCTTCATTTGGTTCGTGGTAGCGATAAGGTCTGATAATATCTCGAAATCACCTTGTTTTAAATTGTCGGATTGAACAAGAAGATCCAGCTTCGTATTTAAGACCGCCACTGGGGTTTGAAGTTCATGGGCTGCGTTTTCAAGAAATTTTTTTTGTTTATAAATAAGGGTAAACTGATTATTCACAAGCACTTCCAGCTTTTTTGACAATGATCGAAACTCTTGCACATTTGATTGCGGAAAGTGAATTGAGGTATTGTTTTTTATGTCATAATTACTCAAGGTTGACAGAATTGAATTAAAGGATTTCCACAACTTATTGGTTAAATAGCCATTAGAAGCTATAAAAAGTAGTCCAATCAAAACAAAGAGAACAATGCTGTTTTCAATCCCTTCTTGTAACAAAATTCCTGATGACTCATAAGGTTCTCTTACAATCAGCGAATATGATTCGTTATTGTAAGTAACATATGATTTCAATAACAAATACTCAACATTTCTGTTTCTGAGACTATCATACATTGAAACGATTTCATAATTGTCTTCAAATGATTCCCCATGAAAAGGTAAAAAGCTGATATTGGGATGAGAAGAGATAACTTTCTCAGGGTTATCAATATGCTTCATTGATTGAATAATCGAAATTTTCTCTTGAACAAGATCACCCTTAAGCTGCTCATGGATTCTATTCGATAATATTCTATATTGGAAAAAACTAGAAACCAGAATTACCACCAGCACTATGACTGAAAACAAAACTATCTGTAGTCGTAATAGTTTCATCCTTATTGTTACGGCAGCGGCAACAATTTGTTCCAAAACTTAGTTAGGCAGTTTCAAAACTTATGAGCTGTTCATGATTAATATTGATATATTGCCTTAAAATTCGTTGGATATCCTGATTGTCCTTATGGCTTTGAATGTGTTCTTTGATCTCTTTTAGGGTTTTGACCTCATACGATTTTGGAATGAAGCCGAAACCCATGTACTTGAGTTTATCTATGAGGACATAGCAATCTTCTGACTCACTTCTTCCATTTTCCTTTATTACAAAAGTACTTAAGTTCCTTATCCTCTTTTCTATTGCATTTAACAATCGTTCATTATATTCTGTTGGGCGTTCTTCTCCTTGACATACGGTGCAATCATTGTTGTAACACTTTTCAGTGTTAAGATGTAACCCACAAAGCTTGTCACATAAGCCATTTTCTTTACACAATTCTTCAACAAAAGCTCTAGCATCGTTGTAAGTCTTGAAAAACAATTGACTCTTATAAGACGGCCTGTTTTTTTGAATTCCTAGACGAATAAAACCCATTCCATCGACATACCGATTCACGATAAAGTTTTGATAATTGTGTTTCTGAGCTGTGTTATATTTGGGCCAATAATTATTGATTTCACTGCTTTCAAGAAGTAGTGCCGCTAATTCATTTCCGGTTTCTGTATAATCAATTTTATGTACTGCATCGAGTAAACCAGTCTTGGTTTTTCTAGCATTGTAAAAATGGCTCAATATTCTTTTTTTAATATTGATCGCTTTACCAATATAGATCGGCTTATTTTGAGCATCCTTGAAATAATAAACACCCGCTGTTTCAGGAAGGGCATAGAAATCATCTTCACTTAAATTGGGTGGGATGGCTGAAGAAATGTTTTTCCGGTTTGCAAATACCTCAAAAATAGTAGCCCGGTTCTTATGAAACATCTTATTGAACAACACCGCGGTAGCCTGAGCATCACCGTATGCCCTATGTCTATCGATTAACTCAATGTCTAAGCTTTTGCACAGATTTCCCAGGCTATATGAATTCAAATTCGGAAATATTCTTCTACTCAACCTCACTGTACAAAGTCTGGCTTTGTTGAAATTTATTCCAACATTCATAAAAGATACTCTCAGGAAATTATAGTCAAATGCTACGTTGTGTGCAACAAAAACCGCATCCTCAAAATAAGTGAGGAGCTCCTCCGCAATTTCGCTAAACTCTGGAGCGGCAGCGACATCCTCATTGCTTATTCCTGTTAACCCAGTAATGAATGGTGGGATGCTCCTTTTGGGGTTAACCAATGAACTGTACTCTTTGAGTATCTTTTCGCCATCAGTAACATAAACTGAAACTTCCGTTATGGCATGATCCACATGATTACTTCCGGTTGTTTCAATATCAGTGACTGCAAAAAGCATTACACTAAGTTAAGATATTGAATGTGACCTTGGACAGAACCATTGAAATTGGTGGAAAGTAATTAACAATCGATTGAAGAAAAAAATTTTTTCTGTAACCTTTTCTTGTCTGATGGCGTAAATAGACAAAAATCAGATTATGAACAAGACAGCATTGAATAAAGAAGAGTTTAGGGTTTTAGACATTCATGACAAGATGCATCTTCTATATACAAAAGGTGATTTCGTCTCTTATCGCATTTTTCAAAATCAAAAGATCAAGTTATATGCCATTTTTGGTTTTTTTGTAGAGCTTTGGTATGATAGGAAGAACTATCGTATCTCAAGAATAAGCCTTGTTTCAAGGGATATTGTCGAATTATTATATCTCGATAAAATTTCTCTAAAAGTCAGCTAGACAATATAAAATTTCTCAACAAGGTTAAATTATAGTATAATCCTCTACCCCCTTATTTTTCAGTTGTTTTCGTGTTATTTGAGTTATTAACAGCTCTATATATTCTGTTGAAAAAATTATCAACCTTCTGCTGTTAATTAATAAATTGAATTTGTATTTTAAATATAAATTCATTTGTTATGAACAAAACCAAGATCAAATTCAGAGATTTGAAGGTTCATGAAAAATTCAAACTCATAAAATCAAAGGGTCTCTATGTAGGTTCGCGTATTTACAACGGAACAAAAATTTTACTCTTTAGTATTTTCGGTTTTTTTGTGGAGCTTTGGTTAGATCTAAATCTTAATAAGATTTTAAATATTGGTTTGATTACAGATGAGATTGTCGAGCTGATTTATGTGGACAAAATAGCTCTGAAAATGTAGCCAAGTATCTTATTTCAGTCTATCTTTCTTTCTTCTTAATTAATCTTCTTTAGTGTCCTTAAAACGCGCACCAATCATTATTTCATGTGAGCCAGAAGCATACTGATTTAGGTCTGACATTATAAAATCATACGAATATCCCACACTCAGATGATCCTGTAGATTGTATCTCAGCATCACGCTAAAAGCATCTTCTGTTCTGTAAGACACAGCTGCAGTAACCATGTTTTGAAATGAGGCTTGAAATGCAGCTTCAATTTGCACTGGTACTGGGCTCACATACTTTACTAAAACTGCAGGAGTGAGTGTAAAATCATCATTCAATTCATAATTGTATCCTCCAATAACATAGTAATGATTGACAAGACGACCCAATGCCTCAACATCGGCATCAAACAATTTCACTCTTGTGTTTAGCAGCTGTGGCACTGATATTCCCGCGAAGAAGTCTTTTCTGTGAATATAAGTACCAAAACCCGCATCAGGCAATATTTTAGATCTGAAGCCAGTATTAATTACAGGATCATTAAGTTCAATTTCTTCTCCTCTGCTGGTAATCTTTGAACCATCAATTGCGTATCTAACAAACCCAGCAGACAAGCCAAAGGAAAGCTCCATTTCATCGGCCAGTTCTAAATGATAAGAATACGCGCCTTTAAATCCAATTTGTCTGGTTGGTCCATTCACATCGCTATAAACGAAGGCTCCGATTCCCATTTTATGATCTAGAATTGGGCCTTCTACAGTAATAATATTGGTTCTTGGAGCATCTTTGATTCCAACCCATTGTTCTCTATGATTCAACTTTGCTCGAAACGCATCTCGAGTACCTACAATACCAGGATTGTAAACTGCATCGTTCATTAGGAACTGAGTATACTGAGGTAATTGCTGTGCATTTAGATCTGCTATGCACATAAAAATGCTGAATACGATAACTAATCTTCTCATCTTCAAATTACTTTAATATTGTTACTGGCCCATTAATTTCATCGGGGAAATTGGGGTGGTTTAACTCAATGACATAGAAATACGTTCCGATTGGGAGACTCTTACCATTATAAGTGCCATCCCAAGGATCTAAATAACCCGGTGAGGACTCAAATAACTTCTGACCCCATCTATTGAAAATTTCCACTACCACATCTGGAAAGTCCTCTAAATTGCTTATTATCCACTCATCACGAATACCATCACCATTTGGTGAAAAGCCTTCCAAAAAGGATATTTCAGGAACTATAGACACCAAGATAGAGTCAGTAGTTTTACACCCATTCACATCTGTGCCGGTCAAATAATAAGTTAGTGGTTCTTCCGTACAAGTTTCGGGGTTTGCCTCAGTAGTAGAGCTTAATGATGTCGATGGTGACCAAACGAAGGTAACTCCTGCAGGAACTGAAGGATTACCTCCAATATCAGCACAGAGACCCTCAAGTAACTCAATGTCATCTCCTGCATTCACGATTGGACCTGGTAAGACTTCAACAGAAACACTATCAGTGACGGTGCATGGTCCAAGTGCTGCCGTAAAGACATATACTTGGGTTCCTGCGATTGGGGTTTGGCTGAAGATTTGTGCGTTGCTTACAAGAGTATCATTCAACGTCCAGTCAAATACTAAACCACTTGCTCCAGATGCGTAACCAGAGATGTTCACAGTATCTCCAGAGCAAATCAAGGTATCTGATATGGTCAAAGAGTCAATCTTTACATCTATTTGGGTTCCCAATGTAGTGTCGAGGTTCATTTGACAGCCACTGGTGTCGCTTACAACTAAGCTGTAAAGCCCACCATCAAGATTCGAAATATCCTCAGAAGTAGCCGCAAATGCGCCTGGCCCTGTCCAACTATAAGTTAGATTTCCAGCCCCACCACTAGTAGTGACGTTTATTTGACCATCTCCAGAATTCACACACAATGGCTCCAGTAATGTGTCAATGTTAATTACTATTGCCACAGGCTCTACTAAGATGGTCGAATCTTGTAATATACAGTTGTTGCTATCGGTGACCATTAAAACATGAGTACCAGCGCATAAGCCTGTAGCCGAAGAATCGGTTTGACCTCCTGGAGACCATGAGTATGCATATGGCAACGTTCCCCCATTTACTTCCGCAATTATCTGTCCATCACACAATCCGTTACACGATGGCATGGTACTGTTAAACGTGACTTCAAAGCTATCGGGCTGATTCAAATTATAAAACTCAATCCCAACACAACCTGTAGTATCAGTAACAAATACCGTATGACCTCCAGCAGATGCATTTATAAGATCCTCAGTTATTACGTTTGTCGGAGTCCATAGGTAGGTCAAAGGAGTATCTAATGATGGAGAAGTAGCTGTAATATAAATACCAGCGTCCGTCAACCCAAAGCAGGTCACATCCACAATACTATCTGTGGTAATTACGGGTGCGTTAGAATTACTCAGAGGGAAGCTATCAATTACAGCACATCCTGTACTATCTGTTACTGTCAATGGATATGCCCCGGCAGCTAGGTTGATCGCAGAATCAGCTGTTTGACCTACGGCCTGTCCGCCCCATGCATATACAAGAGGCCCAACTCCACCATTTACTGAGCTAAATATTGTACCATTACTATCATTACAGGTTGGATTGTTGCTTGTAAAAGAAATTACGATTTCATCAGGTTGTGTCAGGTTGATCGTTGTATCCTCAACACAATTTGAAGCGTCCGTTACGGTCACACTATATGAACCAGAATCAAGCCCCACTAGGGCAGAGTCCGTAGCACCATTAGACCAAGAATAAGTAAATGGAGCATTCCCTCCACCGACAATGCTAATCGTGATTTCTCCTGATCCATCATCATAACAATCCAAGTCTTTAGATGTGATTCCGAGCGTATAAGGAGCTGGATTCAAAATTTCCACACTATCCACATAAGCGCAACTGGAAGTATCAGAAACTGTAATAAAGTAAGTCCCAGCTGAGAGTCCAACAGCCGAATCTGTGGTATTCGTTGTGTTAGGTGACCAACTATAGGAATACGGAGGAAATCCTCCTGAGGCATTGATGAAAATACTTCCATCATTTGTTCCGCCACACGAAATATGATTCACGTTAAGACTTACACTCAAGTTTGTGCCAGGATCTATAGTGTCATTTGCAGTTACAATACAACCTGCTGAGTCGATCACAGTAACACTGACTGGCCCCACTGGCAAGCTATCTGCTGTTATTGAGGTGTCACCATTCGACCAACTGTAAGTGTATGGTGATGTTCCTCCTAACACATTTGCCGCTGCTGTTCCATCATTTGCTCCAAAGCAAGTTTCAGCAGTAGTTGTGATGGTTACAGTGTGCGCTCCTGCGTTATTCAATGTAATATTAAACGTATTGGTACAACCAGATCCATCGGTTATAGTTACATCATAGGTTCCCGCAATCAAACCTGTTGCTGTCGAATCCGTTTGATTGTTGGCATTATTATCCCACTGATATGTGTAACCGCTTCCGGATCCACCAAAAGGGGTTACCGTAATAACACCTGATGAATCTTGACAACCAGGTTCGGTAGTAGAAATAGTGGCATCAACCATCGTTGGAGAAGTTATTATTGCTGTATCTATAATGGAGCAACCTCTATCGTCAATTACTTGAACAATATGAGTATCAGCAAATAATGTAATCGCTGTTTGTGTCGTTTGCCCGGTTGGGCTCCAATTGTATGTATATGGGCTTATTCCACCTGATACAGTCACCGTGGCTTCTCCAGTCAAATCACCAAAACACTGAGGATTAATTGTACTCATAGAAGAGCTCAGCGCATTAGGGCTGTTGACGACTATCGAATCAACTGTTGTACACCCAATATCATCAGTTATTGTGACAATATAGGTTCCTCCAGATAAGTTCGTTATTCCAACGGAACTCCCTGAATTTGACCAAGCGTATGTATATGGCGCCACTCCTCCTGTCACCGTAGAAAATGCCGACCCATCTCCAGAGCCAGCACAATTTTCATCAGCTCCTGAGATTGAAACTTGTAAATCGGAGTTTTCATCTACTATTACAGTCTCTGTTTTAGAACAAAGATTGTTATCCGTTATTGTGACAACATAAGTTCCTGTAGTCAATCCTGTTGCAGTGGCGGACGTCTGATTCCCAGCTGATGCAGGCCACTGGAAAGAGTAATTCGGTTGGCCTCCTGAAGCTGTAATTGTCGCTGACACATCACCTGTAACACCACAGTCGGCATCCACAATACTGATTGACGTTGAGATTTGCTGGGGTTGAGACACTTCAGCTACAGCAACACTCACGCAATTGGCATCATCCGTCACGGCTACTTGATATATTCCAAATGATAAGCCGGTTGCTGTAACGGTTGTTTGCTGACTCAAATCATTCCATTGATACAAATAAGGTGTAGTTCCCCCGGTAACATTGGCCGTAAGATTTGCATCGTTTCCACCAAAACAGGTTGTTGTATCGCTTACTACATTGACCGCTGGCCCATTTGAGTTATTTACTGTGTAAAAGTCAACTTTTGTACAACCTACATCATCAGTAGTTGTAAGTGTATAAACGCCAGCGGATAAGCCTGTAATAGATGCTGAAGTAGAAGCACTAGGGCTCCATAAATAAGTATATGGACCGGATCCACCTGAAGTGATTACGGTTACGGCTCCAGTTGCATTGTTACAAGTTGCATCAGTTATTGAACTAATATTCGAAATTGAGTCCGCTGAAAGAATTTGAACTGAATCAACGGCCATACAGCTGTTGGCATCAGTTACAGTAATAACGTGGTAGCCAGAGTCCAAGGATCCAACAGTTGGAGATTGATCACCGGTTGCCCAACTATAATCAAATGGTCCCGTACCACCTGTGGCCAAAGCAGTTGCAGCCCCAGAGCTTTGTCCATAGCAATCAACATTAGTTCTATTAAAACTTATTGAAATTGCTTGTGGTTCTAGTATTGAAACACTATCAATTCCGGTACAGCTATTGGCATCAGTTACTGTCAGATAGTAAGTTCCAGCAGACAATGGACTATTAGATTGTGTGGTTACACTATTACTCCAACTATACTGATATGGAAGTACACCTCCAACAGGATTTGCCAGTGCAAAACCATTTGAACTTCCTTGACAAGTAAGATCTGTCTTATTAAACGTAATTGTTATAGCATTTACACCATTCAATGAAACCGTATCAATGGCTACACATCCGCTATCATCAGTGACTTGAATGTAATAGTCACCAACCCCAAGACCTGAAATCGTATCTGTAGTTTGGCCACCAGGACTCCAACTATATGAGTAAGGTGGTGTTCCCTGGGAGGCTGTTGTCCAAGCCATTCCGTTTATGCCAGTGTTACATGTTGGATTAACGCCAAATGAAACCAAGGATAAATTAGAGGCGCTTTGAACGGCAATAACAAATTCTTCAAAACAGCCACTATTGTCACTGACTCTAACTGTGTCTAAGCCGGCACTTAATCCTGTAATTGAACTAGTTGTCTCACCGGTAGGAGACCATAAGTAGCTATAACCTCCTGTTCCACCACTTGCAGCAACAGATATTGAACCATTGCTTTGAGCACATGTGGCATTAGAAACAGTTGGAGTTATTGTAATGGCTGGAGCGCTGCTGATGCTGAACATGCTATCAGTCGAACAACCTGCTCCATCCGTTATAGTAACGGAGTAAGTTCCAACTCCAAGCCCAGTTGCTGTTGCTGTAGTTTGATTATTAGCAGATGGATCCCATACAAAAGAATATGGTGCTACTCCATTTGAGGGGTTTAGACCTACAAAACCATCTTGATTATTGGCGCAACCCGCATCTCCGATCGAAGCGATAACAGCTAATCCTGTGCTCTCGTTTACATTATCAGTAGTCGATGAGACACAACCATTGGCATCCGTTACAGTTATTCCATAAGTTCCTCCGGCAAGGTTACCGATGCTGCTGGTCGTTTCAGAAGTACTCCATAAATAAGAATATGGACTTGTTCCTCCAGAAACATTGGTGGCCAAAGCACCATTATCAATACTATCACAAGTGGTCGCTGTGACAACCATTCCGAAATCAATAGAATCTGGTGAGGAAATAATTAAAGGTGGAAAGAAAGACGTACAGCTGCTGTCATCAGTCACACTTAAGGTAATCGTATCAGCACACAGACCAGTTATTACGGTATCTGTTTGTCCACCTGGAGACCATGAATATGTATAAGGCGGCACACCCCCAAAAACTCCGACTACTGAAGCGGTACCATTACAACTGTCAAAACAAGTCGTATTTGAACCAATAACAGTTCCTCCCTGAGGGCCTCCAAGTTCGGATACTGGAGCATCAACAACAAGTATACAACCTCTTGAGTCTCTAATAGTATCTGAATAGATTATCCCACCTGTCAATCCAGAAATAAAACTGGTAGTTGCTCCAGTGCTCCAAGAATGTGTATAGTTAGGAGTTCCACCTGTAATAGGTCCTACTGAAACGCTACCATCATTTTGATTAC
>JALEGO010000447.1 GCA_022763165.1 Flavobacteriales bacterium | reverse complement strand
TTCGAGTTCATTTTGGCGTTCCAATAATTTCTCCAGCTCTTTTTTATATCAGCTCAATGCTAGAAATGGATTTCCCATTATTCATTACCCAAAAGACTGTGGTTCTTTTCCTGCATTACAAAACTTTTCAAGCAAATTCGATCCACATGTTGGGAATGCACAATGGTGTCCTACGTTACCCAATGCGCAAATAGAAATTAAGAAGAATACCTACATTCATACCATTGAAAATGGACATGTCGTAGGAAAGGCGGGTATCAAAAGTTTGAGTTTCAAATTAATTGAAACCAAAAACAAGCTAAAGCCAGAATATCAAAGTCTTGATAAGTCCGAATTAAAGAAAATTGCTATTGATAAGGGAGCTGGTTTTATTACCAATGTTGAAGAAAAAGAAGTATTGGGTTACTCCGGAGATACACCTGTTGAAGATCTAGACCGCTGGAAAAAGACCAAGATATTGATCCATGAAGCAACGTTTTTGGGTGGTAAAGAAGATCAAAACATAAAAACTCATGGTAATGCACATAGCAACCTAAATGATGTACTAAAAATGGTTTCTGAAAGTGAAACAGAAAAGTTAATTCTGGGACATTTTTCGTCAAGATATTCGAAAGATCAAATTGATCATTACATCCAGCAATATTGTAAAGAGTTTAACATTGGTATCCCCGTGTACCGACTGCTCCCTGGTCGGGTTGCCTATGATATTCTGTCAGGAAAAGCTGTTAACCTATGAGCTTAAACCTTAGAATAAGTTCGCTTTTCATTTTGTTCTTAGGGCCATATGCTTTCACTCAAATAGAAACTGATACTGCAAGCTTCCCTGAGCATGAACACAAAGGCCTTATTGGAACACCCTTGAACTATTTTGACAGCGCTGCTTTTGTAAGTATTGACAATGCCTACGGCCAAGTTTATGATTATGGTAAATATCATGCTCTTCATCCCGGAATTGACTTTATTGGTCAAGAGGATCAAGAAGTATTTGCGGTAAAAGATGGCACTGTGCTAGATAAATATACCACAGTTGGAGACCGCCACTGGCGATACATTATCAGTGATGGCTTTGAAGCGAAGGAAATTGGATACATGTATGCTCATCTAAAAGAACCTTCCATGCACTTGAATATTGGAGATACGGTGAAAGCTGGGATGATACTTGGTACATTGACGAGGTGGTCAAAAAAGTACGCTCCCCACTGTCATTTTTCTTATGTTAAAAGAGCTAAAAGTCCTCAAAAGCGAGCATATTGGGTTTACGATATACCTCTGAATCATTTTAGCAACTTCCGTGATACCACGAAACCTGAATTTTTACCGGTTTACAAAAAAGAATTTTTAGGGGTAACGGATACTACAGGCAAATCACAAGACCTCAATAACCTAAGTGGGAAGGTTAACTTTATCATAAGGTGTCAAGATTTAGCCAATTCAAAATACCCCATTCTGGTGAGAAAGTTGGTTTATCAATTTAAACATGATGATGTTGTTGTGACCAAAGACTCAATGGTATTTGACATGCCACTGGATCACTATTATCACAATAGTATCTATTCAATCTATTCGTCCTTGAACCTCTTTAGTTTGAAGAAACCTTATCAAACAATCCCTCAACCATGGAAAGGTATAGCCTTCTACATTAAACTAATTCCAGGCTATGAAGAAGTGAGCAGATCTACAGCTGAAACATATGATGGCAGTTGGGATACCCGCTCTTGGAGGAATGGGAAGTATATATTGGAGGTTCGCATTGAAGATGGTCTAGGAAATACTGCACATAGAACATTGCCTTTTGCAGTTAAAAACTGAGCTTTTTTTGTATAACTTTAATCAAAGTTTAAACGCTTGCCTGATTTCGTTAGTATTTGCGCACAAAAGTTTGACAAGACCATCACTCATTTTGGATTTGATTGGCCTTTTCGTGAAATATCGGAAATGAGTGAATTAAAAAAAATGAGTGCCTTTCCAAGACTCACATCGGCTTCTTTTTCAGGAACGAATCTCAACGACCATGGGCTTAAAATACTATCTTCTTTCGACAAACTGGAAAATCTTGATCTGCAAGAAACAGACATTTCAAATTTTGGTATATCTTATCTCAAAAGCCTAAAGACACTCAAACATTTGCGATTGAAAGAAAACCCTCAACTTGATAATGAATGTGTTTCATATTTGAATGATTGTAAATGTCTTATCAATCTGCAAATTCATGAAACAAACATCAATGAAGTAGGCCTACTACAGCTGCACATTAAAGGCTTGCAAGATGTGCTCGTTAATATTGATGATGATAACTATTCTTTTCAATTCTTAATGAGTTATTCTAAGCGTTATCCAAAATGTACAATATTGGCCAAGGGAAAGGGCGAGTTCTTTAATGGTACATTTAAGGGAACGTGGGGGGGTCGATGAATCTTATGATATTAAAACAGATCATATTCATTCTGCCTCTGACTTTTGGTTATTGTTATGCGCAAAATTTGGACACGATTCTCTTGAATGGAGTATATCAGGGAAAAGACCTTTATGTACAAAATCCTTTTTCTGAAAGTCAGATAGGTAAATGCATTGAAAAGATTTTAGTCAATGGACAAGAGACCAATTTGGAAGAAGGCTTTATCGTTGATTTGACTCAGAGCAAAATGGGATCTCCACTTCAGATTTTCATCCTCCATGAAAAAGGTTGTACTCCTAAGCTGCTCAACAATAATGTCATTCTTCCGCAAAGCACTTTTCAGATCGAAAGCATTAGTTTAGATTCAATGGGAAACCTTAAGTGGATCAGCAAAAATGAAACAGGTTTACTAGTTTATGCAATAGAACAATTCAAATGGAATCGCTGGGTAGAAATAGATAAGGTCAAAGAGCAGGGTACAGATAAGAACCATTATCACCGGAAAGTAAAACTCACTTCTGGAAAAAACATTGTAAGATTGAAACAAACTGATAATGATTCCATTCCAAGATATTCCGACACACTTGAAGTCATAACATCAAAGCCTCCCGTAAAACTTGAATCCCACAAGATCAAAAAGAACATTAAATTCTCACAGGAAACTCCTTACGAACTATTTGATTCCCATGGGGATCTGGTGAAAAAAGGGATGGGAAACACTGTAGACTGCATCAACCTAAAAAAGGGTGATTATTATCTTAATTATGATAGAAGCACCGTTTCAATCAAGAAGGTTAACTGAGTGTCCTGTCAAGTATGACCACTTCTAAACTAAATAAATATCTTCGCTAACATTTTAATTACCTATTCTACCACAAGATGTTAATGACCTTTATTAGCTTTCTAGCCTTTACCGCCTTTGTTGCGATTTATGCTACTTATCAGCTGCGTAATCAAAAGTTGGATTCCAAAGATGGCTACTTCTTAGGTGGTCGTAGTTTAACAGGGATTGTAATTGCTGGTTCAATGTTGTTGACCAATATCTCTACTGAACATCTCATTGGTATGAATGGCTCATCATATAAAAACGGGTCCGTTATTATAGCTTGGGAGGTCACATCTGCCATAGCCCTTGTCTTGGCAGCCTTTTTCTTTATTCCAAAGTATTTGAGAATGGGCTTGACCACCATCCCGGAGTTTTTGGAAAAAAGGTTTGACGGATTTATGCGCACTGCGGTGGCTTTCTTGCTCATCATTTCTTTTGTGGTAACCCTTCTCCCAATTGTATTATATACAGGTGCAATAAATATTGAGTCCATTTTCAACATTTCTGAAATGTTGCATACTACTAAAGAGAATGGCGTTTGGATCACTGTTATCACGGTAGGGATAATCGGAGCTGTTTATGCCATATTTGGCGGATTGAAAATGGTAGCGCATACAGACACAATTAATGGATATGGCCTCCTTATTGGAGGTTTGGCTATTCCGACAATAGCCTTATGGAAAATTGGTGATGGCAATGTTATTGATGGGTTGAGTGTGGTGTTCAATCATGCTCCAGAAAAGTTCAATGTAGTGAGTGATGAACCTTCAGTTGGACAAGGCTCCAGAGATTCTATATTGCCTTTTAGTGTGCTCTTTACTGGGCTCATGATCAATCAACTTTACTTCTGGACCATGCATCAGTCTATCATTCAAAGAGCTTTAGGAGCAAAAAACCTGATAGAGGCACAAAAGGGTTTGCTTTTTACTGGGGTACTCAAACTATTGATCCCACTAGTAGTATTGCTTCCCGGCATCATAGGCTTCTACTATTTCGGGGACCAGTTTTATGGCGATCAAGACTTGATTTACCCCATGCTAGTCAAAAAAGTGTTGCCAGCATGGATGACAGGGTTCTTTGTCGCTGTAATTATGGGTGCAGTGCTCAGCACCTTTAATAGTGCTTTAAACAGCGCAGCGACCATTTTTAGCCTTGGAATTTACAAGAGGTTCATTAACAAAACAAGCTCTGATAAAACATTGGTAAAGATGGGTAAAATAACATCTGCTGTTTTGGCTGTCAGCGCCATTATTGTCGCGCCATTTGTAGCCGATGCTCCGGATGGATTATATCAACTTTTACAACAACTCAATGGAATATTTTTTATCCCTATTGCCAGTGTAATCATAGCGGGATTCTTTTTTCCAAAGGTCAGCGCCAAAGGAGCTAAAGCTGGATTACTCTTCGGGCTTCTCTTTTATATTGTCATGAATTTTGTGATTAAAATTGACATGCATTTTGTTCACATCTGGGGTATAGAATTTGTACTTAACATGATTGTAATGCACATTGTATCGAGTATTACTAAAGATGGAAAGGCCTTCAAAATAGAAGACGTAAAGGCAGTTGATACCACTCCTTGGAAATTTGCAAGACCATTGGGCGCAGCGCTTATTATCATAACAATAGGCATCTATATCATTTTGGGTAATGTATGATTCACAGCCTCTCCAATAATAAAAATGAATTTTCCTGACTAATGATCCGGTAATTATACTGATTGTTTTCATTAAAAAAGATGTTCAAATAATCATCGCTTTCTTGAGATGTACTTAATGACCATTTTCCCGTTCTAGCCGTCATACCATAGTTGCATCCTGTGCTTGATACAATTTCAATATTCTTGCTATCTCTCAAATGAAACCATACACCAGTAACCTCTCGATCATGACCCAGTTTTTTCAATTGTAAAAAATCCATACTCTCCCATTCCCATGGCACTCCCACAACACTCCATGATCCAACGATTTCATTTTCAGATTTTGTCTCGACACCTTGATCAACAAGCTTTGGTTTAATATGACCATTTCCATCTTTTAAAGCTGGCAAATCCCAATAGTCCATTCGATTTGCCCTTAGAAATAGGCTTCCATTAGAGATTGTAATCGTGTTCAATTTCTGATCAAAGTCATAGTATAGGTTTGGAAAAACATCTTCCAAATTGATGACTAGTCGACCATTCCGCACCCCATTAGAAAACTTATAATCTCTAAAACGATCCTTTTGATTTTGGAAAATCAAATACCCATGACGATGAAAATGAATTCTTTCCAATCGGTTCAAGCCTGTGAGCTCACACCAGTTGCCCTCGAGAGAGTCAATTTCAAAAGCACCATGTAATAAAGGTCTTGGATAAGAATCATCATTATAAGATGCAACACTTACAAAAGGATAGAAAGACTCTAAAAGGATCAAAACTACAACCGCAAACTTCATATGCCTCCTGAGCGGAAATCTGAAGTCTTCCTTCAATGGCATTTTGGCTGGGTCAACATTTCTGTGATTCAATGCCCTATTTATCATCTGTAAATAAGGGAATGATAGTACCAGACTCACGAGTAGCATCAAAGAAGATAATATCTTCACTGTAATTTCGAAGGAAATGTTGATCACAAGTATCTGCCCGCTAATAAATAAGGCCAAGAATAGTGCAAAAGGTTTAGTTTTCTTAAACCATAAACCAACTCCTGCTATAACCTCCAACAAACCTGTAGCAAATGAGTAAAACCAAGAGGTTCCCATAGTACTCCAAAAAAGGATGTCCTTATCTAACAAACCTAAGGGCGTGTATGCAGTATTCGGCTCGGGCAAGTAAAATTGCTGATTGAACAGTTTTGGTGCTCCATACTTTATCAAGACAAATGACAGCCATATCCTCAATATTGCATTACAAGTCGAGCGAACCTTATTCAGGTCAAATCTTAATAAGATCCGACTTATTGGAAGTGCCAATACAAGAATTAAAGTAAGATGTAGCAACATTTCGTATGAATCGACCAGCGATATATCTGCTTCCCAAGGAAAACCAAAAACATCAATAATGATCCTTCGCAAAGGCGAAAACGCATTCAAAACCGACTTAAAGAAGTCCGTAAAATACAACTGCAATGGAAAGGTCAACACAGCCAAAACCAAGGCCAACCTCAACCAACTAAACCAAAAGGATTGTTTCACCTTTTGCAATGGCTTTTCTTTACAGATTGAGCCGCAAACAACAGCAGAAAGGTAAGAGAAACCCAAGAGAAAAAGTATGTCTTTTGAACACCGCGATGTCGCTTTTGAATACTAGCTTTATCGGGGTAGACAAATTTGACCTCAGGATAAAGTTCTTCCAATTGAGATTTTAGGATTTCAGGATTATGATAATAGGAATGATTGTACACAGTGTCCCTAACCACCTCATCATGATGTATGCTACCATGACGAATCTCTATGGCCATGGTATCAATGATAATCACGCTATCCAAAACAAAAGGAATAGCTGGCCCTCCCAAGCGATCTTCAAATTTTTCACTGGGGTTGAATTTTCCACTATGGCTTTTCGCAAATATTTCCGGAGTTTGCCCATGAAGAGCATGGCTGAATAAAACCGCGCAAAGAATGATTTTCCAGTTTTTCATGATTGAGTTTTAAAATTTTCGTCAAGAAATGGGTAAAATCAAAAACAGGCAATTTCCACACATGAAAAACCAACGCAAAACAATTTGCAAATTTTGCAAAATCAGATTTGACAGTTATTTGCGAAGATCTGTTAATTCGTAAAGAAGCTTTTCCAGATCCATAAATCTAATAGCATCTGGATCTTCATCAAGAATGGATGAACTATTAGAGATGATTTTAGAAGTATAGTTCTTTTTTTTAATCCTAATGATGGATCGAATACTGACTTTCGAGTCTATTTTTTTCAAATAATCTCTAGTAAGATCCTTGTCAATTTTTTGGTTTAGCTTATTTTCAGTGATAAAATTCAAAATACGACCGATATCTTCTTCTATAAGCATTAATGTATCGGTATATCTCTTTTCATGCGCATCAATCAAATAAATCAAGCGATCTTTCTCTAAAGACCATTGCCGTTCTTGCGAAGTAAACTTGCGTTGAGCGTGATCATTCAAATAACTACCAAAAGTTATTGTAAAACCGATATCAGTCTGAGCGCTTAGCATTAGTATTGGACTTATTGATAAAAGTATAGAGAATACTAGGGTTTTCATACAAGGCACAATTCTTTGTTAATGGACTCTTTGCCTTCTTTTATACTAAATTTCGTAATTTTCATAAAAAAGGCCTGAGCCCACAAATTTAATGAAAGATGTCTCAAGAAAATGAATTAATCTTCGATAATGGGAACTATCGAGATTACAAATCTGACGCGGTTAAAGAAGCGGTAAAGGATCATTATAAGAAAATGAGAATGCATCAAACGGTTGATTACGTCAATCGTATGAAGAAAAAATACCTCACCTACGATAAACCTATGATGTTGTGGGACGCAATGGATAAGCTTAATGCACTTATAGATGTCAGTGACCCCGATTTAGACATGCCAAACATTCAACATCTTTTACAATCAGCAGAAGCCCTGAGAGCAGATGGTCGCCCCGATTGGATGCAATTGGTCGGTCTCATTCATGACTTAGGCAAAGTCATGTATTTGTGGGGAAGCGATGAAGATGGCACTAGTCAGAAAGAGCAATGGGGACTGGTAGGAGACATCTTTGTTGTAGGTTGCCAACTTCCTGATACATTAGTGTATTCTGAATTTAATGTATTGAACCCTGATGCAAAGGATTCAAGATACAACACAGAATATGGGATGTACGAACCAAATTGTGGTTTGGACAATTTAGAAATGGCATGGGGTCATGATGAATATATGTATCAAGTCATGAAAAACCATAAGGACAACAAAATCCCACAAGCCGGCATGGTTATGCTTCGTTTTCATTCCTTCTACCCTTGGCATTCAGAAGGAAGTTACAAACATCTCCTGAAACCTGAAGATCAGCAGTATAAAGAATGGGTTAATGACTTCAACACCTACGATCTTTATACCAAATGTGAAACGGAACGCAATCTGGAAGATTACAAAGACTACTATTTACCTATAATAGAAAAGTATTTGGGCACTGGACCAATATATTGGTAATTCTGATTTCTATTTCATAAAAACCTCAAACATCGCACCTATTTCATCGGCTCTTTCTGAGGTAGTGAATTCTATCAATACTCGGTTATTAGTGTACTCTTTAACATCTTCAGTTTCATAATAGATCTTTTTGGCATTCACCGAATTTGGATCAAAAACCACGTTTACATAATTATCAAACCGAGCTACACCTCTAACCTTATTTAGGTCACCAACATAAGTATTGTAATAGGACCAATTGTGTTTTTCTTTAGCCAAATGATCTTCGCAAGATAATGTCATACCCTCTAAATTTACCTTATAACATTCTACAACAGAGGTATCTTTAAGAGCAGTCTTCAATTTCTTTAGAGTCTCTTGCTGGTTCTGAGCATTCACACTTGCATTCATGCACATCAATGAAATGAAAGTTGATAAAAAGTAAAATTTAATCACTGTTAATGTTTTATGGATTAACTCTCAATACGCTAAACTCTTTCAGGAGTTACTTAATACTCCATTTAAATTCAAAATCTAAAGGGTTTCTGCAGATCCCTCTTATTCAAAGTCCAGGTTAATTAACTTTGATAAAACAAACTAATACAATGGATCTTTTCTCTATTAAGGATAAAGTAATCGTCATTACAGGAGGTGCAGGAGTAATTGGCGGAGCTTTGGCCGATGGCATGGCTCAACTAGGAGCTAAAATTGTTATTCTCAATAGAAAAGAAGCGGATGCCAAAGCTAAAGCAGAACAAATTATTGCAAATGGGGGAACCGCTTTAGGGCTGGAGGGCAACGTTTTGGATGAAACCATTATAAAAACGGCACTCCAAAAGACACTTTCACATTACGGAAATGTAGATGTCCTGATAAATGTTGCCGGAGGGAATATGCCCGGAGCGACTATCGGGCCAGATAAGACCTTCTTTGATCTATCATTAGAAGACTTTTCCAAAGTTGTCGATTTAAACTTAAAAGGTACTGTTCTACCGACAATGATTTTCTCAGAACCAATGAGTAAAAAAGGCTCTGGAACCATCATTAATATTTCTTCCATGACAGCGCAACAACCATTCACTCGAGTTGTGGGTTATGGAGCTTCAAAAGCTGGTATTGACAATTTCACAAAATGGCTAGCTGTAGAAATGAACCAAAAATTTGGGGAAGGTATACGGGTAAATGCCATAGCTCCAGGAGTCTTTGTAGGAAAGCAAAACAAAAGTCTTCTTATAGAGGAAAGTGGAAACTATACCCCTAGAGGTAAAACCATCATTGATCACACACCAATGAAGAGATTTGGTGTTCCCGATGAATTGGTTGGTACAGCTGTTTGGTTGGCTAGTGATGCTTCAAATTTTGTTACTGGAGTTGTTGTTCCGGTTGATGGAGGTTTTAGCGCATTTTCAGGTGTGTGATTTTGAAAACTAAAAATTGAAATTAAGGAATGAATTTAGAACAAACATGGAGGTGGTTTGGTCCCAATGACCCTGTGAAACTTTCCGATGTTAAGCAAGCCGGAGCCACTGGAGTTGTTTCGGCTTTACATCATATTCCAAATGGTCAGATATGGTCAACTGAAGAGATACAAAAAAGAAAAAATGAAATTGAAGTTGCTGGTTTAAGATGGTCTGTAATAGAAAGTATTCCGGTTCATGAAGATATCAAAAGAAGGACTGGCAATTATCAGGAGTACATTGAGAACTACAAACAGAGTATAAGAAATGTTGCCGCTTGTAACATCCCTGTTGTTACTTATAATTTCATGCCAATATTAGACTGGACGAGAACCAGTTTAAACTATGAATGTCCAGATGGTTCTAAAGCATTGTATTTTGATTGGGTAGATGTAGCAATGTTTGACATTCACCTCCTTCAAAGATCAAAGAATGAGCATTTGTATTCAGAAGAAACTCTTTCAGCTGCCAAAGAAAGGTATACCCAGAGCTCAGATGAGTATAGGGAACGACTTATCAGCAATATTATAGCTGGTTTGCCGGGTGCTGAAGAAGGCTATCAATTGGAACAATTCAACCAAGCCCTGGACTCTTATGCAGGCATAGATCATGCTGCGCTTCAGTCAAATCTTATAGATTTTATCAAGGAAATTGCTCCCATTGCTCAGGAGTGTGGTGTAAGACTGGCCATACATCCAGATGACCCACCACATCCCATTTTTGGACTACCAAGAGTTTTAAGCACAGCTGCTGATTTCGCCCAATTAAGAGCGGCCGTACCTCTCCCCGCCAATGGCCTTTGTTTTTGCACGGGTTCATTTGGCGTAAGACCTGATAATGATTTGACATCGATAATCAAAGAATTTGGGAAAGTCATACATTTCATTCATCTAAGAAGCACCAAAAGGGATGCCCTTGGCAATTTCTTTGAGGCCAACCATCTTGATGGAGATGTTCCCATGTATGATGTAATGAAAGCCCTTTTAGAAGTCCAATCTAAAAAGGAATTCCAAATACCAATGCGACCAGATCATGGACATCAAATGTTAGACGATTTAAACAAAAAAACCAATCCAGGATACTCGGCTATAGGGCGATTGAGAGGCTTAGCCGAATTGAGGGGACTAGCGTATGGGATTTTGTCCTCAAGATAAAACCTCTCTTAGGTATTTTGAATCTCAAAATGTGAACGCAGATATTATCAACCTATAATTTTGATAATTTTGCCTCAAACCACTTAAATTCCACAATTATGAAGCAAACAATCTGTCTTTTGCTAAGTCTTTTCCTAGTACTGAGTTCCTACTCACAAAAAATCAAATTGTTCACAAGCTACGAAAGAAACGTTGAAAACGGCACTAGGTATGTGGCAGTTTTAAACGACAACTCTATTTGGTGGTTTGCGCCTGGAGATGCTTGGAAGAAATCTTCACTTCAAGGACTACCCAAACGCAACATCAAGTTTATCTCCGCTTATGACAAAAACACTGAAAACGGCACTCGATACGTTGTTGTTCTTGAGGACAATTCGATTTGGTGGTTTGCCCCTGGTGACTCTTGGAAAAAATCATCTACTTCGGGACTCCCATATCAATATAACATTACTCATTTCCAAGCCTACGAAAAACTAACTGAAAATGGCACACGATATACGGCTGTTTTAGATGATAATAGCATCTGGTGGTTTTCGCCTGGTGGTGGCTGGAAAAAATCTTCATCTAAAGGTTTACCAATTAATAATCAATGACCATAACATACGATCGCATTGGAACCGGCTACAACCTAACAAGAAAAGCTGATAAGTACTTAACAGATAGATTACTTAAACTTCTTGATCCAAAGGAAAATGGCTTATACCTTGACATCGGCTGTGGTACTGGCAACTATACTTCTCAATTTCAAAAAAGAGGGTATCAATTCATAGGAATTGATCCTTCAAAGAAAATGTTGGATAGTGCAAAAAACAAAAATGATAAAGTTAAATGGAGCATTGGAACAGCCGAAAAAACTGAACTCCCAGCAGAAAAAGTAAATGGAATTATTGGCACGCTTACCATACATCACTGGGGGGATCTTTCAAAAGGTTTTTCAGAGATGTTTAAAGTCTTGAAACGTAAGGGAAATATTGTGATATTCACTTCAACACCCGAGCAAATGAAAGGCTATTGGTTGAATCATTATTTTCCAAGAATGCTCATGGATTCCATAGTTCAAATGCCAAGTTTAGATCTTGTGATGGATGCTATGAAAATGAGTGGTTTTACATCCATTAAAACAGAAAAATATTTCATTCATCCTGAACTGGAAGACAAGTTTCTTTATTGCGGAAAAGAAAATCCTGAACTCTATTTTGATGAACAAATAAGACATGGCATTTCATCATTCTCATCACTGGCCAACCAAGAAGAGGTCAGTCTGGGCTTATCTAAATTAAGAGCAGATATTGACAGTGGTAAAATCACAGAAGTGATGTCTTCGTATGATAATCAACTGGGTGATTACTTGTTTATTGTTGGGAACAAGCCTCTTTTGTGAAATCGGGTGACCTTGTTCACCTAAGTACAAATCGGTTGAACATGTCACTACACAGTTATTATTTCCTCGACTTTTATCACTCGGAGAATGAGAATGATTACCTCTTAATTTACCATGGTAATCCTTTAAAATCAGGTCTGGATGAATTGTTTAAACCAGAAATTCAAAAAATAAGCCAATGAAAATATGCCTACTACTATCTATCCTGATGTTTAACATCATAGGCTTTACTCAGAGTTATGACGGTCTTCTCGTTCCAAGTATTACAAAAAAGGAATACAGATTCGAAATAGAAAAGAAGAAATCCCCCAAAATTTTCATAAGTTGTTCTTTATGCAACTCAAGCGAAAAAGATCTGATCATTACCAGACCTTATTGGAGATTGAATCCATATCAGATTAGAATTGATTCAACTATCTCTCCACTGAATATTGGCATATTACACACCACCGGATATAGCATTGACACTTTGAGACTTGCGTCAAAGGATTCTGTTGAGTTTGACCTCCATTTAATAATGAACTTAACATCACTTGAGGGTGAACTGCGACCAGGAAAACATACCGTATCATTTAGATATGATTATGATCCTGGAAAAATGAAATCCTATCTTAAGTATGCATCCGAACGGAATAGTTTGCCATCCGAGCTTGAAGATTTGGTTGATTCAATAGATCAGGTTAACTCTAAATGGTCTAATGCTGTCACAATTATCATTACCGATGAGAGAAGAAAAAAAAGAAAAAGTAATTAATCAGTCAGTGACTATTTCTTCATAAAAGATTGAACCCTTCCTCCTAGAGTTAGGTGATATATTCCTGATGGTAACTTACTGATATCATATGTTCGTTGATTTGCTGAATTATTTAAGAATGTCAGCGGGAGCTGCTGTCCCATCGAATTGTAGAATTCAATTGTGGACAAATCTTGATCTAGGCTTTCTACAAAAATTATATCTGTGCCTGGGCTTGGATACACCTTTATAGCAGAATTTCCAATATCCTTTTTGTATTCCACCATCTGAGGAAATGAATATGAGTAATGCCCATCGAAGTCGACCTGCTTTATTCTGTAATAGCTAACTCCTTCAATTGGGTCTTCATCAATTGTATAGTATTCCAAGATTTGATTTGAATTGCCTGCTCCAGCGATTGTAGCAAATGGTTCCCAATAATCCATATCCAGAGATTTTTGGATCTCAAAATAGTCATTGTCTATTTCCGTTTGGGTTGCCCAAATAATATCAACGTGCTGCTCTCTCGGAATGGCCTTAAAACTGCTAAGTTCTATTGGAAGTCCACCACAAACATCTGCATCACCCGAAATAACCCAAGAGTCATTATCAATAAGATTTTGTCTTGCATTCACAGCATTACAATATTGCAACCCAGCCACTCCAAGTGGCACGTTTGGTTGGACAGCCATTGTTGATCCACCCGATGATCCGGATTTGAATGAAGCTGTTTCGGCCCATCCAAATAGGGTGTTGTCGTAATTCACGACCGAAAGGTTGGTGTTGTCCAACATATCTGTCATATTGGTCACGCCACTCACATCCCATAAACCTATATCTTGATCGAAACTGGTAGCATTAAAAAACATGGCCCTCATATCAACCGCTGATGATGTATTCCAAATGCCAATAGGTTGATTAAAATTTGGGCATGATCGAAACATGTTGACAAATGTGGTAACGCTAGAAGTATTCCAGCCGCTTATATCCTGATTGAATGCTGAGGCCGATTGAAACATTGCAGTCATATCATTTACATTAGATGCATTCCAACGGCCTATATCTTGATCAAAACTAGTAGCTGCATGGAATAAGTCTCGCATACTATTTACACTACTAGTATTCCAATCGCCAATATCTTGGTTAAAGTCTGAAGCGCTATAGAACATATTACTCATTGATGTGACTTGTGAAACATCCCAGTCACCAATATCTTGATTAAAATCTTTTGCTCCAGCAAACATACCTCCCATATGAGTAACATTGCTTGTGTTCCAATTGGTAATATCATTGTTGAATATTAGACAACCATTGAATAATGTTCTCATATCGGTCACATTGGAAGTATTCCAATTGGATAAATCAGGATTGAACACATCATTGCTAGCAAAAGTCCCGTACATCGAAGTAATCGTGGATGTGTTCCATCCACTTAGATCACCATTCATGGCTTCGCAGGAAGCGAACCCATGATCAAGATTTGTAACTCCTGATAAATCAGGTACGTCAGTTGCATTATACACCATGTTTTCACAACCGTAAAAAGCGCGTTGAAAGCTAGTCCAAGCAATACTTCCCCATTGATCTAATGACATAACTTTAAGCTTGTCTCCTCCATAATAAAAATACAATCGAGGGAAACTTCCTTGAATTCGAATAGTATACGTACCTGCACTACCAAAATCGTGTGTCACGCTACCCGTAATACCCATTTGATCGAAGGTACCATCATTATCCCAGTCCACATCATAGTTGTAACCTCCACCAGTTGTTGGGATCGTAATTGAAGTACTATTTGAAACTCCAGAATTATCTGTTTTCCATGTCGTCACAAAATGTGTTAACATACAATTTTTAGAATCACCTGTGATGGTCCAACTATCCGAACTAATCAAATTGGCTCTTTGCGTTTCCGCACTGCAATATGTTAAACCAGCCGCCCCAAGATTCACCCCGTTTTGTACAGCTTGGGCATCCCAGCCGATAAGGGTTTTGTCGTAGTTTGTTATGTCCATTCCGCAATTGTCTAACATACTTGTCATTTGAGTGACACTTGTAATATTCCAATTTGACAAATCTTGATTAAATGAAGAACAAAAAGCAAGCATATGACTCATTTCTGTTACACTAGAGGTGTTCCATGTACTAATATCTTGATTGAAATTTGGACAAGTCCAAAACATTGCAAACATGTCAAGTACAGAGGCAGTATTCCATGAATTCAAGTTCTGATTAAAAGCAGTGGCCTGCTGAAACATGGCCCTCATTGTGGTTACAGAAGAGGTATTCCAGCCTCCAATGTCTTGGTTAAAATTAGATGCACCTAAGAACATATCTGACAGATTCGTTGCATTTGAAACATCCCATAGTCCAATATTTTGATTAAAGGCAGAACAATTTTTAAACATTGCGTCCATGCTTATGACATTTTGGGTGTCCCAAGAACCTATGTTTTGATTAAATGAAGTTGATTGAAACATTGAGTTCATATTGGTGACATTTGAAGTGTTCCAATCTGATACGTTTCCATTAAATAATGTGCAATTTGTAAAAAGACCAAACATGTTCGTAATATTCGAAGTGTTCCAATGCGATAGACTCACATTTAAACTAGAGCAAGAATGTAGCATTGAAGACATATCATTAACTAGAGATAAATCGGGGGCATCAAGCGCAGGTATGGACAAATTCGCACAACCATAGAAGGCGGCTGACATACTGCTCCATGAGATACTTCCCCATTGATCAACGCTCAACAATTTTAATTTATCTCCTACATTGCTGAAAAAAATTCTTGGAAATGCCCCTCTTATTCGAATTGTATAGGTCCCAACAACTCCATAGTCGTGGGTCACACTTCCGGTTATCCCCAACTGATCAAAAGTGCCATCATTGTTCCAGTCAACATCATAGTTGTAACCTGCCCCAGTGGTTGGAATGGTTATTTGCGTACTACTAGAAGTTCCCGCATTATCCGTTTTCCAAGTCGTTACAAAATGTGAGAGCATACAATCTTTAGAATCGCCCGAAATGGACCAACTATTGGTGGAAACCAATGTATTCCTGGCAGTTTCCGAATTGCAATAGTTCAAACCTGTAGCTCCCAAGTTTACATTGTTCTGAACCGCTTGCGCCTGCCAACCTATGATTGTTTTGTCGTAGTTTGCTAAGTCCAGTCCTGTGCCGCTCAAGGCATTCACCATTGTCGTTATTCCTGTTACATCCCAGGCACTTAAATCATGGTTTAAGGCACTCGCATTCTCAAAAATATAATTGATGTTAGTCAAATTTGATGTGTTCCAAGCGCTCAGATCTTGATTAAATGCTGAAGCTGTTCTAAACATATACTGAATGTCAGAAACGTTGGTAATGTCCCAACCACTGATATCCTGATTAAAAGCATAGGCCCTGTTAAACATAGAACGCATAGAGTTAACACTTGATGTATTCCATGAACTAATATCACCATTGAACGCCCAAGCCTGTCTAAACACATAGCCCATATAGGTAACGCTGGATGTGTTCCAGGAATTGAGATCTTGATTAAACAAGTAGGCATAGGCGAACATATAGCCCATATTTTGAACGCTTGAAACATTCCAAGAATTTAAATCCTGATTAAACACTTGAGCATATTGGAACATGCCATACATGTTTGTTACATTGCCAACATTCCATCCGCTCAGGTCCTGATCGAATACAAAATTTCGATAAAACATGTATGTCATGTTTGTGACGTTACCTGTATTCCACCCACTCAGATCCTGGTTGAAATCATTGCAATTGGTAAACATATTCTGCATGGTAGTAGCACTAGAAGTGTTCCAACTTGAGATATCTCCATTAAAGTCATATGCATTATAAAACACCGCGTACATATTGCTAACATTCGAAACATCCCAATTCAGATCTTGATTGAAAACTTGAGCATTATTGAACATTTCACCAATATCAGTTGCACTTGAAGTGTTCCAAGATCCTATGTCTTGGTTGAAAGCGACAGCATCTTGAAACATCTCATTAAAAGTTGTGACATTGCCGGTATTCCAGCTCGAAATGTTCCCGTTAAACACAGATGCTCCTTCAAACATAAACCTCATAATCGTCACGTTTGCAGTATTCCAAGAATTGAGAGACTGATTAAAGCTTGTGGCTAGTGCAAAAGTGGATTCGAAATTGGTCATAGCTGCAGTGTTCCATGCATCAATGCTTTGATTAAAACTCGTGGCACTTTGAAACATATGACCAATGTTTGTGACGTTAGAAACATCCCAGCCTCCAATATTTCCATTAAATGATGTACAGCCTTGGAACATTGACCACATGCTGGTTACCCCACTTAAATCTGGATTATCTGATGCATTGTAAGTTAAATTACTACAATTCTTAAAGGCATCCTCCATGCTTGTCCAGGCGATACTTCCCCACTGATCAATACTCAATAATTTGCTTTCATCTCCACTTGTTGGCATGTGAATTCTAGGAAAACTACCTTGAATACGAATCGTATAGGTCCCTGGTGCACCAAAATCATGCGTTATGGTGCCCGTAATTCCGAATTGATCAAATACACCATCATTATCCCAGTCTACATCATAATTGTAACCAAGGGTAAATGGTTCTCTCGCAATAGTAATGGAAGAATTGTTCGATGATCCTGTATTATCCGTTTTCCAAGTAGTGATAAATGATTGTGCCCAATTAGTATTGGCCCATACCACTCCCAAGATGAAAAAAAGAAAATAGCCCCTAAACCCCATTATTTCAACTACGTGTTATATCAATTATAGTTACACTAAACGTAATGAAAATTCAACAATATTTACGGTATGAAATTAGAATTTCTGAGTAAAAGCCTTATTTCTTCATAAAAGATTGGACTTTTCCAGCAACAGCAAGATGATATATCCCTTGAGGGAGCTTGCTAATATCATATGTTCGTTGCTTCTCTGAATTATTTAAGAATGTCAGCGGAAGTAATTGTCCCATGGAATTATAGAATTCAATATTAGATAAATCTTGACCTTGGCTTTCGACAAATATCAAATCCGTACTTGGACTTGGGTAAACTTTCACAATATACGGATCAAGTTCTTTACTGAAGGTAACGCCTTTCATAGGTGAATAGGAATAATTGCCGTCAAAATCAACTTGTTTCAGTCTATAGTAGGCAGCTCCAACGATTGGATCAGGGTCTATGGTAAAATATTTGTTCAATTCATTCGAATTTCCGGCACCTGATATCATTTCTAAACTTTCCCAACTTGTAGTATCCAGAGACCTCTGAACTTCAAAATAAGAGTTGTTAATTTCAGCCGCTGTCATCCACTCTAAGGACACATGATCATCTTCGGCATATGCACTAAAATTCATCAATTCAATTGGCAAGCCCCCACAAACATCAGCGTCTCCAGTAATAACCCAGCTGTTGTTGTCTATTAGATTCTGTCTAGAAGTAACCGCATTGCAATATGAAAGTCCGAAGGCACCTAGTGGAACATTTGGTTGTACGGCCATTGTTGATCCCATTCCAGAACCTGTTTTAGATGCAGCCGTTTCTGCCCAGCCCATTAAGGTTGTATCATAATTGGCAACTGACAAGCCGGAACCACCCAACATGTTTGTCATGTCTGTCACATTGCTTACATCCCAATCTCCTAAATGATGATTAAATGCCAGAGCTGAATTAAACGTAAGGCTCATATTGGTTACTGAAGAGGTATTCCATCCACCAATATCCTGGTTAAAGGCTGTGGCACCCCAAAACATATTAGCCATGTTTGTTACAGAGGAAGTATTCCAACCACTAATGTCTTGATTGAATTTTGTTGACAATCCAAACATCGCACTCATATTTTGTACCGAACCTGTGTTCCACCCGCTAATGTCTTGATTAAAGTCATTGCAAGAAGAGAGCATACGCTCCATATTTTGAACTGAAGCTATATTCCAAATCCCAATGTTTTGATTAAAATCCGAACATGAATAAAACATATAATTCATGTTAGTAACGTTTGCTGTATTCCATACAGATACATTGCCGTTAAATTTGTGACAACCGGAGAAAGTAAATGACATATCTGTTATTGTAGCAGTATTCCAACTCCAATTGGCTTCAGTTCCGATCATTTCAGTACAATTGCAAAACATATATGACAGGTCTGATACGGATGATAAATCAGGTGCATCTGAAGCCGAGATCTCCAAATTTGAACATCCGTAAAATGCATTGGCCATCGTGGTCCAGCCGAGACTACCCCATTGACTGATGCTTAATATTTTTCGTCTATCCCCCGAATTGTTGAATCTCATTGCTGGAAAAGTTCCCCTTATTCTTATGGTATATGTACCTGTACTTCCAAAATCATGGGTGACGCTGCCAGTGATTCCAGTCTGCTCAAAAGTACCATCATTGTCCCAATCAACATCATAATTGAATGTGCCTGTTCCAGCAGGAATAGTAATAGAAGTATTGCTTGAAGTACCAGAATTATCAGTTTTCCATGTACTTATAAAGTAAGTTAAAGGGGTACAATCTTTTGAATCGCCAGAAATCGTCCATGAATGATCTGCTATTAAGGCTGCTCTCTGCGTTTCGCTAGAACAATAGTTCAAGCCTGCTACACCTAAAGTCACATTGTTTTGAACGGACTGAGACTCCCAACTGATCAAAGTATTATCATAATTGGTAATAGACATTGCAGTATTGTCAAAAGCCGCAGTCATGGCAGTAACAGAACTTACATCCCAACTTGAAAGGTCTTGATCAAAAGATGTTGCGCCCGACAATATGTAGCTGATACTAGTAACGCCTGTGGTGTTCCAACCTGATAGAGGCTGATTAAAAGAGGTCGCATTCATAAAAATGACCGCCAATGAACTAACATTATTTACATTCCAACCATTAATGTTTTGATTAAACGCAGTTGCACCTCTAAACATTGATGCCATAGAGCTAAGGGAAGCAGTATTCCAACCACTAATATCTTGATCAAAAGCCACTGCCTCACGAAACATTGCAGACATATTAGTGACACTGGAAACATTCCAACTTCCGATGGGCTGATTGAATGCGGCCGCTTGATAAAACATGCTGTTCATGTTTTGAACACTGGAAACATTCCAGCCACTTATGGTATTGTTAAAAGCACTTCCTGAAAACATGTACAACATATTGGTACCATTTGAAACATCCCAAGAACTTACATTTCCATTAAAAGATGAAGCTCCCCAAAAGACAAACGAAAAGTCAGAAACTCCTGAGACATCCCAATTATTCAAACTCTGATTAAAAGAAGTGGCATTTCCAAATATTCCTGAAATTTGGGTTAAACTGGATGTGTTCCAACCATCAATATTTTGATTAAAAGCAGCCGCTCCTGAAAACATAGCACCCATATTGCTTATTCCAGAAACATTCCATGAACTAATATCTTGGTTAAAAGAGCTAGCATTATAAAACATCCTAAAAAGCGAGGTAGTACCAGTAACATTCCACCCCGAAATGTCGGAATTAAAACTTGTTGCTCCGGAAAATGCTTCATTGAAGTTTGAAATCGTAGATGTATTCCATCCTGTAAAACCAGTAGTAATGC
>JALEGO010000446.1 GCA_022763165.1 Flavobacteriales bacterium | reverse complement strand
TTGAGACCACAGACAATACCGAATTCTGGGATGGCACAGTGAGTGGAGTAGCTGCTCAACAAGATGTCTACATCTGGAAAGTAGAATTGTTTGACAACGCTAATGGGAAATTCATCGAACTCTCAGGTCATGTCACTTTAATCAGGTAGCTACATATCAAATTAAATGTGATTTTATTCTTTCTTAGAAGTACTGACTTTTGTTTAGACATCATCTTTATGTATTAGTCTATTTTTTTGACTTAAGAACTTAAAATTCCAACTTTTAGTGGGTTGAGCCTGTTTTTGTTGCCATATACTAAAAAAGAATAGCCAAGTTCTCAATTCAGATAGGTGTTATTCATAACAATGCTAAATTTGCAAAACCACAACATTCCTATAGATGAACATCAGGTCCGTCAAGTTAAATTGCCTCTTTTTACTTTTTTCAATTTTCAATTATACTTTTTGTTTAGCACAACTTGACGTTCAGCAGGGTTTTCCATATTCAGCGCAGTATTTGGTTCAAAATGTTCTTGCAGGCCAAGGGGTAACCATTTCTAATGTGAATTTTCAGGGAGACCAATGGCAAATGGGTTATTTTGATGGATCACAGTCTAATATTGGACTAAATGAAGGCGTGGTATTAGCAACAGGCGATGCCGTATTTTTAGAGGGGCAGAATAATGTTCAAAATGCTTCAATTCCAGTATTGGGGTGGGGTGGAGATGCCGATTTAACAGCCATAGCGGGAAATCAAACTTTTGATAAGGCAGTTTTGGAATTTGATTTTGTTCCTCAAGGAAATGAAATTTTGTTTAGGTATGTTTTTGGTTCTGAGGAATATGACGAGTTTGTATGTTCTCCTGTAAATGACGCTTTTGGGTTTTTTCTGAGTGGTCCTGGGATAGTAGGTCCATATAACAATGGGGCTCAGAATATAGCGTTAATTCCTGGCTCAAATACTCAAGTGTCTATTAACTCAGTTAATAATGGCTCTGTGGGAGCTAATGGCACCGCATTCAATTGTATTAGTCTAGCAAACTCTGCTTACTATGTAAGCAATGCTGGAGGGACAACAACTCAACTAGATGGATTTACTGTAGTGCTAGAAGCTAGATCCCCCGTTCAATGTGGGCAAACCTATCATATTAAAATGGCGATAGCGGATGCCGGGGATCCTAATTGGGATTCAGGTGTTTTCTTAGAAGCGCAAAGTTTGAAATCAAAAGAATTTACGATGGGGTCATCTCCATCTAATAGTGGGGCTGCAAGTGACACTATTATGCAGGAAGGTTGTGGAAATAATTTAGTGACCGTGTACAGAAATGGATCAAATACTGAGATCGATACTATGATCTTAAATATTTCAGGTTCTGCAACGAATGGTGTTGACTACACTGGTATTCCGGATACGGTTATTTTTGGAATTGGAATAGACTCAGTTCAAATTTATTTTGATGCACTTATAGATAATATCGTTGAGGGAACAGAGATCATCAATATTGGCTTGACCTCAATGTGCGGTGTCACAGTGGATTCTGCGATAACATTGTCCATTACAGATCCCTTCACTATCAACGAAACAATTATAGATGATACGTGTAGTCAGAATCTTGGATCCATATGTGTTAATACGATAGGTGGTGTTTCACCGTTTACTTTGACTTGGTCTAATGGTTCTAGTGCGACTTGTATACAGAATTTGGCTCACGGAACTTATGATGTTACGATAATTGATTCAGAGGGATGTCAGGGACAGGAACAGTTTAGTGTTGCCAATTCTAGTCCTAATATTAGTGCTGGAAATGATGCAACTATCGATACATGCATTTCTAGCAGTAGCTTTAACCTTTTTGGTGCTTTAGGAGGTAATCCTGATGCGGGGGGGAGTTGGTTCCCAAACACAATTTCTGGTAACGGTATTTACAATCCGATTTCGGATCCAGCTGGAATTTATACTTACACAGTTGCTGGTCCTCCAGGATGCCCTAGTGTGTCAGCTGATGTTACAATTAATCTATTTAACCCGCCCAATGCCGGTCAAAATGCTGCAGTTACTTTGTGTAATAATTCGTTGAAAACGTCTTTGTTTCATGAGCTTTCCGGTAATCCAGAAGTAGGTGGAACGTGGTCTCCTTCGCTTTCCAGTGGGAACGACTCATTAAATCCTGCTGTTGATCCAGCAGGAAACTACACCTATACGGTTTTAGGTATTCATGGCTGTCCTGATTCAAGTGCTCAAGTTAGTGTGTTGATAAATGCTCCATTGAATGCTGGAAACGATAATTTTGTTGATACCTGTGTCAACTCTGCAAGTTTTAGTCTCTTGCCTTACCTAGGCCCCGGTGCTGACCCCTCTGGAGCTTGGCTGCCAAATCTTGCCGGTGGACTGTTTGATCCAAGCATTGATACCGCAGGAGTTTATGAATACGTAGTTCCGGCAAATGGAAACTGTCCTGGAGACACAGCTCGAGTTAATGTTGCATTCACAGCACTTCCCAATGCTGGTTTAGATAGCGTTCTGAGTATATGCATTACAGCACCAATTTTAACTCTTGCCAATTACATTGGTGGAACACCCGACCCGGGAGGAGTCTGGAGTGCTACAACAAATACACCGGGTCAATTTGATCCGAGTATTGACAATCCAGGGAATCATTCCTATACAGTTACTGGGGTTGATGGTTGTCCTGATGCAATATCTTTCGTGACGGTCAATGTAAATGCTTTGAATAACCCAGGAACCGATCATCATGTTTTTCTATGTAATACAGATGTCTCGATTAACTTATTTGATTCTTTGGGAGGCACCCCCCAAAATAATGGGGTCTGGTTAAATACACCGTCCTCCGGCACATCAATGTTTGATCCTTCGGTAGATGTTTCTGGACAATTTATCTATGAAATTGCTGGTAGCCCAGGTTGCCCAGATACTGCTGCTACGGTGACTGTTACAGTGGATATTATAGGAGATCCAGGATTAGACAGCATATTGGATCTCTGTGCTATTGATGCTCCTGCAAATCTATTTACTCACCTATCTGGAACACCACAAACAGGAGGGGCTTGGAGTCCTCCAACAAACGGTCTTTCTGGTATATTTGACCCAGCAATAGATACCTCGGGAACATACTCATATACCATTTCCGGAGTAGGTAGCTGTCCAGATGTCAGTGCAAATGTTAGTGTAAGTGTTATTCAACCAGTTGATGCAGGACTGGATAATGTATTGAATTTGTGTGTTCTTGAGCCTAATTTTAGTGCCTTTGATTCGTTATTGGGCTCTCCAGACCCCTTCGGGACCTGGTCACCTCAGTTCAATTCCAATACCAATATATTTAATCCATCCAACGATTTATCGGGCACTTATACTTATACGGTTTTAGGGCAAAGTCCATGTCCCGATGATCAATCACAATTAACGATTAATTTGATTTCACAATTTGATGCTACTATCAAAACAGTAGTGCCAATGTGTTCGCATGAACAACCCATTACAATTTTAAGTGCGGATCCCGGTGGTATTTGGAATGGGGTGGGTATTGTGGATTCTTTAAATGGTGTATTTGATCCAGTTATAGCTGGTCCTGGTAATCATTTCATTACTTATATGGAAGATGATTATTGTGGGAATTCGGATACCACAGTGATTACTGTCCACGAAACCCCCACCGCACGTTTCATAACTGATTCAATAGGTCAATGTAGTCCAGTGGTTGTTGATTTTATCAATCAATCAACAGGACCCTACAACAATTGCGAATGGCATTTTGGAAATGGTGAGACCTCCTATGATTGTAATCCAAGCCTTACATTCAGCGAATCGGGGTCCTTCGATGTTGTGCTGGTGATAAACAGTAATTATTGTGAGGATTCAATTAGAATACCTGGTTTAGTGAATATTCCGTTGAACCCAGTTGCCAAATTTGAGTTTTCTCCTGAAAATTTAACACTTGACTACACAACTGTTGCCTTCAGTAATTATTCGTTAAACTATGATAGTCTTTCATGGGATTTTGCGATCTCGGAAAGTATCAATGAAGAAAATCCTATTGTCACTTATCCATATAATACAGATGGCCAATATGAAGTCTGCTTGGAAGCCTTTAATGTAGCTGGTTGTGTTTCAGAGTACTGTGATGTAATAGAAATCTTACCTGAATTTTACCTATATGTACCCAATGCTTTTTCTCCTAATGGGAATAATGTGAATGATCAATTTGGACCAAGCCTATTTGGTAAAATGCCTTTGGAGTACACTTTTCAGATCTTCAATCGCTGGGGAGACAAGGTTTTTGAAACAAGAAATACAACTGAAAAGTGGGATGGAACTTTCAATAATAAATTGGCTGATTCTGAGGTGTATATATGGAAGTTGGAGCTGTTAAACGCTATTGATCAGCAGTATGTAACAAAATCAGGTCATGTGACTTTGATTCGATAATTTTTGTACTTCAATCATTTTCTTGATCGGATATAGATTGCTTTAGGTTTGATTGTTGGTTTTTTACACTTCCAGAACCAATTAAAATTCACGATATTTGCAAAAAAATAACCAAGAAATGGGTAAAATCACCACCTTAGCCGAGTTTATTGTAGAGCGCCAGAGAGACTTTCCGTATGCCAAAGGTGAACTATCTAGTTTGCTTAGTGCTATACGATTAGCAGCCAAAGTTGTAAATAGGGAAGTCAATAAAGCTGGTTTGGTCGACATATTGGGCTCTCATGGAGAGGAAAATGTTCAAGGCGAAGAACAGCAAAAACTTGATGTCTATGCCAATGAGAAGTTCATGAACGCCTTAAGAGCTCAGGGTGAGGTTTGTGGTGTTGCTTCAGAAGAGAACGATGACTATATAGTTTTTGATGATGAGAACACCTACAATGGCAAATACGTGGTGTTGATGGATCCGTTGGACGGATCTTCAAATATTGATGTGAATGTGTCAATTGGAACTATTTTTTCCATTTACCGAAGAGTTTCTCCAGCTCCAGGTCCAGCAACTTTGGAGGACTTTTTACAGCCAGGTACAGAACAGGTTGCTGCTGGTTATGTCATCTATGGTTCCTCTGCGATGTTAGTGTACTCCACGGGAAATGGAGTTAATGGATTTACCCTCGATCCATCAATTGGAGTTTTTTGTTTGTCCCATCCCGATATGAAATTTCCGGAGACCGGAAAAATATATTCTATCAATGAAGGCAATTATGTGCATTTTCCTGAAGGCGTTAAGAAATACATTAAGTATTGTCAAGAATCTGATCCTGGAACAAGAAGGCCTTATACTGCAAGATACATTGGGTCATTAGTAGCAGATTTTCATAGAAACCTCATTAAGGGTGGTATCTATATCTATTCTGGCATTACGCGCAGTCCAAATGGAAAACTAAGACTTTTATATGAGTGTAACCCATTGGCCTTTTTGACGGAACAAGCTAATGGTTTCGCTTCAAATGGTTTTCAACGTATACTTGAAATCAAACCTACAGAATTACATCAGCGTACCCCATTTTTTGTTGGCTCTAAAGATATGGTGGCCAAAGCAGAGGAGTTTATGGAAATGTATAAGGAGCAAACCGTATGAGCCCTGAAGAGCTGATCTCAAAATATGCATCTGCTAATGAGGTTAAGACACTTTATTCAAACATAGAGGCAGGATTAGAAACCCAGCTTAAGGGCATTATAGGATCTTCCCTCGCATTCATAGCAGCTGGTCTTCAAGATACACCAGGACTTTTTATATTGCCAGATAAGGAAGAGGCTGCTTATCTATTCAACGACTTGGAATATCTGTTCCCAAAAGAACAAGTGTTTTTTCTGCCATCCTCAGCTAGGCATCCTTATCAAACGGAAAAAGTTGACAATACCAGTATTCTGCAAAGGTCAGAAGTTTTGGACGCTCTGAATACACGAAAAAAGCCATTGTTCATTGTAAGTTATCCCGAGGCTCTTATTGAAAAAGTCGTATCGAAAAAGCATCTAGAGTCCCATACATTGCAGATAAAGGTTGGAGACGAGCTGTCGATTGATTTTATCACAGAAGTGCTCATTGAATATCAGTTTGAAATGGTTGATTTTGTCTATCAACCTGGCCAGTTTGCAGTAAGAGGAGGTATAGTTGATATCTTTAGTTATGCAAACGATTATCCTTACAGATTAGAGTTTTTTGGAGATGATGTGGAATCCATTAGATCTTTTGAAACAGACAATCAATTATCTCAAAAGCAACTAGATAGAATAACTGTAGTTCCAAATATTCGAGAGGAGTTTATGATGGAAGTGCGATCTTCTTTTACGGACTTTTTGAAGTCAAACACTTGTATTTGGATCAAGGACGCACAATTGGTTTATGAAAAATGTGACAAAGCTTTTGAAAAAGCAAAACTCATCTATGAAAAACTTGATGAGACAAGTTTAGTAAAGCAGTTGGCACCTGAAGAACTGTATCTTAGCGGTGATGACCTCCAAAAGACATGCTCAAATTTCACCAATGTTCATTATGGTTTAAGTCAACAAGGTAAGCAAGATCTTATTCCGTTTGATCAAAAACCACAGCCCAGTTTCAAAAAGAATTTTGAGCTTCTGATAGACACTTTTAAGAAAAATCAAAGTGAAGGTATCACCAACGTATTAGCATCAGCGAATGCAAAGCAAATCGAAAGATTGTATCACATTTTTGAAGATTTACAAGCAGATGTGAGTTTTCAAACGATAAATGCAAACCTTCACTCTGGCTTTATTGATCATAATATTAAAACGGCCTGTTTTACTGATCATCAAATCTTCGAGCGGTATCATCGATTCAGACTAAAAGAAGGATATAAACAGTCTCAACAAGCCATCACTTTAAAGGAATTAACTGATCTCAAAAAGGGTGATTATATTACACATATTGATCATGGTGTGGGGCAATTTGATGGATTACAGAAGATCGATGTTAATGGAAAAGAACAGGAGGCTATTCGATTAATATATAAAGAGGGGGACATTCTTTACGTTAGCATTCATTCACTACATCGCATTTCAAAATATTCCGGTAGTGATGGAGGAGTGCCTAAAATCAACAAACTAGGGTCTAAAGCTTGGCAAAAACTTAAAGATAAGACCAAATCCAGGGTGAAGAAGGTGGCATTTGATTTGATAAAATTATATGCCAAAAGAAAAGCAGAAATAGGCTTTCAATTTAGTCCTGATAATTACTTGCAGAACGAGCTTGAGGCATCTTTCATATATGAAGATACTCCTGATCAGCTAAAGACAACCATCGCAGTAAAAGAGGATATGGAAGCGAGTTATCCTATGGATAGGCTGGTATGTGGTGATGTTGGATTTGGGAAGACTGAAATAGCTATACGCGCTGCTTTTAAAGCAGTAAATGACAGCAAGCAAGTTGTTATTCTTGCTCCAACCACAATATTGACTTTGCAGCATTATAAAACTTTTGCAAAGCGATTGAAAGATTTTCCCTGTACTGTAGATTATATCAATCGATTTAAATCCTCCGCCCAACAAAAGGATACCCTCAAAAGGTTAGCTGAAGGTAAAATAGATATCATCATTGGGACGCATCGAATTGTTTCTAAGGATGTAAAATTCAAGGATTTAGGTCTTTTGATTATAGATGAAGAACAGAAATTTGGTGTCTCAGTCAAGGATAAATTAAAGACGTTTAAGGCAAATGTGGACACCCTAACATTGACAGCCACACCGATTCCAAGAACGCTTCAGTTTTCATTAATGAACGCAAGGGATCTGAGTATTATCCAAACGCCACCGCCAAACCGACAACCTGTTCAAACTGAACTTCATGGTTTGAACGAGGCGTTGATTAAAGAGGTGATAGATTACGAAGTGGCAAGAGGAGGACAGGTATTCTTTGTCCACAATAGAGTTCAAAATATTGCTGAAGTTAAAGCGATGGTAGAACGAGCTTGTCCGGGGGTTGCAGTTCAATTTGCTCATGGACAGATGGATCCAAAGGAGCTTGAGGATGTGATGATGTCTTTTATAGACGGAGAATTTGATGTGTTGATAGCGACAACAATAATTGAGTCTGGTCTCGACATTCCAAATGCCAATACAATAATCATAAATAACGCCCACAGTTTTGGTTTGAGCGACTTGCATCAGATGAGAGGTCGTGTAGGGCGTTCCAATAAAAAAGCTTTTTGTTATCTACTGACTCCTCCGCTATCCACAATATCATCTGACTCAAGAAAAAGATTACAGGCTATAGAGCAATTTTCTGATCTGGGCTCTGGTTTTAATATTGCGATGAAAGACCTTGATATTCGAGGAGCAGGAAATTTACTTGGAGGCGAACAATCAGGGTTTATTTCTGAAATCGGATTTGATATGTATCAAAAAATTCTTGATGAGGCTATTCAGGAGCTCAAAGAATCTGAGTTCAAAGATCTTTTTAAAGAAAAAGAAGCAGATTCGAAAGTCTTTGTCAAAGATTGCAGTATTGAAACCGATTTTGAAATTATGATTCCCGATGATTATGTAAATAATGTTTCGGAAAGAGTAAACTTATATCGAGAACTGGCAAAAATTGAAGATATTGCCGCTTTGAAGGCTTTTCAGGAAAGACTTGTGGATCGATTTGGTGAAATACCTAAACCTACAGGCGACTTGATAGACTCATTGCAGTTAAAATGGGCAGCGAAGAGTGTAGGATTAGAAAGGTTGATCATTAAAAGTCAAAAGATGATCGGTATGTTTGTTGCCAATCAAGAATCTGCTTTTTACAGTTCTCCTATCTTTTCGAATATCATCCAATACTTATCTATGAATCCTTCTAAAGGTAAATTGAAAGAAAAGAATGATACCCTAAGGATAGTGTTTGAAGGTGTAACTTCTTTAGAAGTTGCTATTCGCCTAGTCAATGATATAAAGGAACACGCACTGGTGCAACCTCAAGAAGCTTAAATTATAATGAATAGGAACTTAATTAATCTTATTGTAATTCTCTCTATCTGTTCATGTACTAATAAAGAACCTAAATGTGAATATGGTTCGTCCTGGATTGATGAGAAATCAATCTATGATGTTTTGGACCTAAAGGGTTTGGAGTTCAGTAGGGTGTGTGAGAA
>JALEGO010000445.1 GCA_022763165.1 Flavobacteriales bacterium | reverse complement strand
CATCTCGATTTCCTCTTTTCTGTACTCTCTTAATGTTTTGTTGATATCAAAAAGTTGTTTTCTCATATACAACATAGCATTTTGAAATAACTCAAGTGAATCTCCCTTTGCTTCTCCCGTAATAATCTTATTCTTAATTAATAAGTCTTTTTCAGTATTTAGAAAACCCATTCGATATTTCAAATCTTCAAGATCAAAGTCCAACCATTTAATAGAATCTTGCAGTTGTTTAATCGCCTTTTGGTTTTTGGTTAAAACTTCCTGTGAAATCTCAGGTTCTGGGTACTTAATATCTTTGGTTACACTTAGAATTATGAAATCTCCTCTTCCAGTGGCCTGTAGGCTATTTGCATCCAAATTCGGTGAAACATTCTCCAGAACGACTTTGGTAATCCCTTTCTTTAGATTAACATTGGAAGTTCTTTCTACTTGTGCTCCGGAAAGGAAAACCGTTACATTATCTATTTTTGATTTAAAAATCTTTTCGTTTTCATTACCAAATGCTGTTGCAATCAGAAAACCTAATTGGAATATGAATATTATCGCCTTTTTCATCGCCTATAAACTTTGCTATTAGGTAATGGATTGTAAGTGATTCCATAAAAAAAGGTGATTTTTATCTTAGAATTAATTTAAAAGATTGTTAGTCAAATACTTATAATTATAAGGTTCATTCTCATAACAAAATCAATACAATCTAAACGCATGTTTGACTTAAGAATACAAGCATGAAGCCTAAAATAATATTGAGTTTATGAGGTTTGAAATAATACAAATCCTTACCTTTCGTTTATTGAAATATGTTTGCTAGAGAACTTATAAATCATGATTTACCGCCATTAAAGCCAAAAGACTCAGGACTTAAGGCCATTGGATGGATGGATGAATTTAAGGTGGCTCATCTTCCTGTGGTTGATGACAATGGAAAACTCTTAGGCCTAATTTCAGAATCAGACTTGCTAGACATCAATTCTCCAGATCAAACGCTGAAGGAGAGTTATGAGAAATACATTGAATCATACGTGACTGAAGCGACTCATTTTTTTGATATTTTGAAGCGTTTAATGGAGCACGATTTGACGGTAATGCCGGTCTTGAACAAAGATGAATCGTACCTTGGTTGCGTTACACAAGATAAATTTATTGAGCTGATTGGTCATATATCCATGATTAATGAACCGGGTTCATTAATTGTTTTAGAACTGAATGTTAACGATTATAGTTTAGCAGAATTGTCCAGGATAGTGGAGGGTGAGAGTGCAAAAATTATGGGTTGTTATGTCTCACGTGTATCAGATTCCACAAAAATGAACGTTACGCTTAAGCTCAATACGTTTGAAGTAAGAGGGATCATTCAAACATTTGAAAGGTACAATTATGTCATTGCCGCAAGCTATGGTGAAAACGACTATGGCGAAGACTTGAGAAATCGGTTTGATTCTTTTATGAATTATCTTAACATTTAATCAAATTTCGAATCATGAAATTTGCCATTTATGGAAGGATCGTAAAGCCAGAACACAGAAGACGGATTCAAGATTTCCTCAAAATTTTGTCTGATCATTCAGAAAAACTCTATGTACATAGAAACATTTATGACAGTTTCGATAGTTTGGGATTTCCTCCATTTGAAAGCTCTATTGATATTGCTGGAGTAGACATACTTATCTCATTTGGTGGAGATGGCACTTTATTAGATGCTGCTCATGTTGTGCAAGACAGTCTCATTCCCATTGTAGGTGTAAACACTGGTAGGCTAGGGTTTTTATCAAGTGCTTCTTTTTCTGACATAAGCAAGATCATTGATCTTTTAGAAAATAGAGAGTATCATATTGATGCTAGAACAATGATCAATCTTGAAGCCTCAGATCCTATATTTGGGAAATCTACATTCGCCCTGAATGAAGTAACGGTTTTGAAGCAATCAACATCAAGCATGGTTACTGTTCATACTTTTCTAAATGAAGAGTACCTAAATTCTTATTGGGCGGATGGTCTTATTATTGGCACTCCCTCCGGATCGACAGCTTATTCATTGAGCTGTGGCGGACCAATTATTATTCCAGGAAGTGGGAATTTTGTTTTGACTCCGATAGCTCCGCATAACCTCAACGTGAGGCCTTTGGTCATTCCAGACGAAAGTGAACTTAGGCTAAAGGTAGAGGGCAGAAGCAGTCATTTTCTATTGGCTTTAGATACTCGCTCAGAAATAGTGGAAACGGGAACGGAGCTTATTCTAAAAAAATGTCAATTCCCATTAAATATTGTGAGATTTCGTCCAGACAGCTTCCTCAACACCCTTCGGAAAAAGCTGCACTGGGGACTCGATGAGAGAAACTAAAACTTTCTAAAACATTTATTCTTAGAAAACCCCATTACTTGCAATCCTTTAAAAGTGTTGTGCTAACCGAAACTTTTACTTCATCCCAAAGCTTATTCACGCCATCAGCACCTGTATGCCTTTCAGAACAAACTTCATTGAGGGAGTTAAGAGCTTCTTGACCATTCCAGTCATTCACGTTGATTACAGCTTCTAGTTTTATTCTATCTCCTTCCTTTGAATAATCCATTATAATGTCCTTCTCAACATCATTCATCTTTATCGCCACTGTAGCTTTAGAGCCTTCTAAAGATTTTACTACACCTGTAATACTTTGCGTGTTTAACATTTTACCAAAGAAACTTGCCTTGATTTTCTTATCTCTCGCTGCATCTTTAGAGTTTGTGCTGCTGGTGTAGATTGTAAAACTTGCAGATGCAATCATGTCATCAATATCTTTTACTGGCTCTTTGGCTAGAATGGAAATAGAATCAAAATCCCCATGCACCGCAGCTTTTGCAGTATGCTTATATGCCACCCAATGTACATTAACTGAATCATCGTGATGATAATATAGACATATCTCCTTTCGTTCTTCTTTCTTCGGAGGTTGCTCCACATTCTTAGGTTGTTCACTGCCACCACAAGCCATCATTAACCCTATGATACATGCTCCTATGTAAAGAAATACTGATTTTTTCATGTTAGTTTATTTACTCAAAATTGATAAGAACTTCATTTTTTTCCACTGCGGTACCACTCTTAACTTGAATATCTTTAATTGTACCATCAACAGGGGATTTTAGAATATTCTCCATTTTCATTGCTTCTAGAACAAGTAAAGCGTCCCCTTTGTTCACTTCTTGAGCGACAGCGACTTTGATATCAAGAACCAATCCAGGCATTGGAGCCTTAACATCGGTAATTTTTGTTGTCATGCTATCAGCCATCCCCATTTCTTTTAACAATCGATCATGTTTAGTCTCAAGTTGGAAAATATACTCGTTACCATTAACTGATAATGTAACTTTCTTTTCCTTTTTGTCAAAACTGACAACATGAATGGTGTATGTTCTCTCTTTGTAGATAGTAGAAAATGTTGACTTCCCTTTTTTCAGATAGTCCAGCACAATGGATTCTCCATTGACAGTACCCTCGACTAAGGCATCATCAATATTGATTTCGTAATTTTTATTTTCTGATTTAACAAAAAGCATAATCAATCAATAACATTTAGCTCTTTCCCTACTTTAATAAATGCAGCAATTGCTTTGTCCAAATGCTCTTTCGTATGAGCAGCAGAGAGCTGCACCCTAATGCGAGCTTGTCCTTTGGGCACAACTGGGTAGAAGAAACCAATTGCATAAACTCCTTCTTCAAGCAACTTATCAGCAAAAACTTGAGAGAGTTTTGCATCATGAAGCATTATAGGCACAATTGGAGAATCTCCATCCTTAACTTCAAATCCAGCTTCCACAACCTTAGAACGGAAATAGTTTTTATTCTGTTCAAGTGTATCCCTCAATTGTGTGGATTCCTCCAAAAGGTTAAACACTTCAATTGAAGCAGCAACAATTGATGGCGTAAGAGAATTTGAAAAGAGGTAAGGTCTAGACCTTTGCCTCAACATTTCTATTATCTCTCTTTTTCCAGTCGTATATCCACCCATTGCTCCACCAAGAGCTTTACCGAGCGTCCCAGTAATAATATCCACACGTCCAAGAACATTACAGTATTCTGTTGTTCCTTTTCCCTTTTCACCAATAAAACCAGCGGCATGGCAATCATCCACCATCACCATAGCATTATACTGTTCTGCCAAATCACAGATCTTATCTAGTTTAGCAATATCACCGTCCATGGAGAAGACTCCATCTGTAACAATTATTCTATATCGCTGACTTTGAGACTCTTTCAACTTTTCCTCGAGATCTGCCATGTCGCTATGGTTGTAACGATATCGCTGAGCCTTACATAATCTAACTCCATCGATAATCGAAGCGTGGTTCAGCGCATCAGAAATAATAGCATCATCCGGCCCAAGAAGCGGTTCAAAGACTCCTCCATTCGCGTCAAAACAAGCTGCATAAAGTATCGTATCTTCCGTCCCATGGAACTTCGCGATTCTGCTTTCTAGCTCCTTATGAATATCTTGTGTCCCACAAATAAATCTAACTGAAGACATGCCATAACCATGTGAATCCAATGCTTTTTTTGCAGCATCAATAACTCTTGGATGAGAGGATAGCCCCAAATAATTATTGGCACACATAATAATAACCTCATCACCATTATCCAATGTAACGACTGGTCCCTGAGCCGAAGCAATTATTCTTTCCTTTTTATAGAGGCCAGCATCCTCGATGGATTGCAACTCTGCCTGAAGATATGACTTGATATTTTCTTGTTTAATAGTTTCCATGAAGTTTTAATTAAACAACTCCTTGATCAATCATTGCATCTGCAACTTTGACAAAGCCTGCAATGTTAGCACCGTTTACGTAGTTGACAAAGTCCCCGTCTTTTCCATGCTGCACACAAGCTGAATGTATACTTTTCATGATACCTTGAAGCTTCTGATCTACTTCTTCTCGTGTCCAGTTCATTCGAAGTGAGTTCTGACTCATTTCTAATCCAGAAGTTGCAACTCCACCTGCGTTTGAAGCCTTTCCAGGAGCATACATCAATTTATGCTCTAAGAAATGTAAAATAGCATCCGGTGTACAAGGCATATTTGCTCCTTCAGAAATACATTTACAACCATTGCTCACTAAAGTCTTTGCCGCATCAAGATCTAATTCATTCTGCGTGGCACATGGCATTGCAATATCTCCAGCCACACCCCAAGGTTTTTGTCCTTCATGGTAGGTAGCAGAAGAAAATTTATCGGCATATTCTTTAATTCTACCTCTGCGTACATTCTTCAAATCAAAAACGAAATTTAGTTTTTCCGCATCGATACCATCAGGATCATGAATGAACCCAGAAGAATCTGATAGCGTTACGACCTTAGCACCCAATTGTGTTGCTTTTTCGCAAGCATATTGAGCCACATTTCCTGAACCAGAGATGATAACTGTTTTATTGTTGAAGCCGTCTCCTTTTACGGCCATCATTTCTTGTGCAAAATATACCGCACCATATCCAGTAGCCTCAGGTCTAATGAGGCTTCCACCCCACTCAATTCCTTTTCCAGTCAGAACACCGGTAAATTCATTCTTTAATCTTTTATACATGCCAAACATGTAACCTATTTCTCTTCCTCCTACTCCAATATCACCCGCTGGAACATCTGTATTAGGCCCAATATGTCTGTAAAGCTCCATCATGAAACTTTGACAAAACTTCATTACCTCATTATCAGATTTGCCTTTTGGGTCAAAATCGGAACCTCCTTTTCCTCCACCCATAGGCAAAGTAGTCAAACTGTTTTTGAAAACTTGTTCAAACGCAAGAAACTTCAGAATACTCAAATTTACTGATGGATGAAACCTTAAGCCTCCCTTATATGGGCCTATGGCACTGTTCATTTCAATTCTAAAACCTCTGTTTACTTGAATTTCTCCGTTATCATCCAACCATGCTACTCTAAAGGTAATCATCCTTTCCGGCTCAATCATTCTCTCTAAGATCTTAGCCTTCCCATATTCAGGATTTTCATTAATAAATGGAATCACACTTTCTGCAACTTCATGAACTGCTTGAGTAAATTCTGGCTGGTTCACAATGCGCTTCTGAACGTATTCCATAAACGCATTAATCTCATTCTGGTAACTTGACATTATTACATAATTTCTACTCGCAAATTTATGTCTTTTTTTGACCTAAACTTCAATATTTAGGATCTTCCTCTACACAATTTTATTTATGCAGTCATTATATAGAAGTTTCCTGGTAAACTCTGTATCACATCTTTGAATTCAAGTCCCAGTAAAATCTCAGATACTTGGTGCGGTTTAAAACCTGTGCATTGCAAAACATCGTCAAAATGTCTTTTATGGTTTTGTCTGAATAGTTCGATAGTCTTAAGCTCCCATTCATCGAAAGTCTCATTATTTATATCAAAGAGGGTCATTGGCTTTTCAGCTGTTTTGGTAAAACGCAACATCTCTGTGATGTCTGCAACACAAGTTGTTAAATGTGCTTTATGCATTTTAATAAGATTATTACACCCTTCAGAGGATTTAACTTTAGGCCCGCCAGGAACCGCAAAAACTTCACGATTATAGTCATTTGCCAAATTTGCGGTTATCATGGACCCTCCTTTTATGCCTGACTCAACTACCACCAGCCCATCACACAAACCCGCTACTATTCTATTTCTTATTGGGAAATTTTCTCTTTCAATCTTCGTTCCACTAGGGAACTCCGTTATCAAACCACCTTCAGACAACATTTCTTCTGCTAGTTTAGCATGAGCTGAAGGATACAATTTATCATGCCCATGAGCCATAACACCAAATGTTGGCAGCTTTACCTCTAAGGCTGCCTTGTGTGCACTAACATCAATACCGTAGGCCAAACCACTGACAATACTCAAGTCATATTGACTCAAGCCATGTATCAGCTCTCTGCAAAAAGATATACCCCTAGATGTTGCATATCTAGTACCTACAACACCCAATTGTTTGAGTTTTAAACCCGCGAGTTTGCCCTTAACAAATAGGGCTGTTGGTGGATCTTGAATTTCTTTCAATACACCAGGATATTCCTCGTCCAGAAGCGAAATCATTTGGATGTTATTTTTCATCATAAAATCCAGCTCTTGCTCCACTCTTTTCTCAACTTTAGCATACTTCAAGTTTTTCAGTACATGTTCGCTTAAACCGGTGATTCGAACTAAATCTCTAGGATCACAGTAAAACAATCGTTCTAATGAATCAACAGCATTCAAAAGCCTCCAAATTGTTCTTGGACCAATACCCTTTAAAAAGATTAGAGCCAACAAATATTTTTGATCTGCAAACGACAAATTGTTAGAGTTAAAATTATTTTAAAACTAATTTTCGTAAAATTGCAACGCCAAAGTTTTACGAAATCAAATATCTATGCGCGCTATTTTAATAAGTACGGTTGTAACTATTTTTTTCTCTTCGGTTGTAATCGCACAGAACGGAACCATCAAAGGTAAGATTACAGATGCTATTAGCAAAGAACCTTTACCAGGTGTTAATATTTTTCATGGACCAGGCCAAGGCACAGTATCAGATATTGACGGAAACTATGAATTGAGTCTAGGAGCAGGCAACTATACTATCATTTATAAGTTTATTGGTTTTCAGATTCAAGAGAGAATTATAGAGATAAAAGCAGGTGAAACTTTGGTAATGGATATTGGACTTGAAGAAGAAATTAAAAAATTGAAAACCGTTGTTGTTTCAGCGGGAAAATTTGAACAGCCAATTGAAGAAGTTACAATGTCAATGGATGTGTTAAGACCGGATCTAGTAGACAATAAAGGCTTAACAAATGTCCAAGGTGCTGTTGATCAAACACCCGGTGTTACTGTTGTTGACAGTGAACCACAAGTTCGTGGAGGAAGTGGATATAGTTTTGGAGCTGGAAGTCGTGTTATGATAATGGTTGATGATATGCCTGTGCTTTCTGGTGATGCAGGAAGACCTAAATGGGCATTCCTACCGATAGAAAATTTGGAACAGATCGAAGTTCTCAAAGGCGCGTCCTCTGTTCTGTATGGCTCTGCGGCTCTAAGTGGTGTAATTAACATCAGAACTGCATACCCAAAAGACAAACCTAAAACTAAAATCAACTTTCAAACTGGCGTTACTGATATGCCACAGACCAGATATGCAGCAATATATCAAGAAGGTGATTTACCTATTACTTCCAACATTAGCTTTTTTCACTCTAGAAAGATTGGTAACTTGGATTTAGTTCTTGGTGGTAATGTTTACGGGGATCAAGGTTTCATCGGGCCTGAGCCAGAAGAAGTTACTGTAAGAAGATCAGGCAACAATATCATCCTGAATGGCGGCTTATTTCAAGAACCACAGGTGATCTCTGGAACTGGAGGAGATACTACCTATGAGCATACATCGACAAACCTTAGAAACTTTAGCAGAAGAGGCCGTGTAAATGTCAATTTAAGGTATCGCCCAAAAAACATCAAGGGCTTGAACTATGGCCTTAATACGAATTGGTTCATGTCAGATGGGGCTGGAAGTTTACTTTCATTGGATGTAGATTCAGGCTTATACAGAAATTACCCTGGCTCTCAATCCATTACACATGCAAGAACTTTTAATATCGATCCTTTCATTAATTATTTCTCGAAAAATGGCATGAAGCATAGTGCAAGGAGCAGATGGTACAGAAATATCAATGATAATAACAACAATCAATCAAACTCCTCAGATCT
>JALEGO010000444.1 GCA_022763165.1 Flavobacteriales bacterium | reverse complement strand
AATTCCTTTGATGTTGAATACATCATTTAGTCCATCTTCGTCAGGAGTAAAGGCATTTGGGGCATAGACCACAAAGTCCCCGCCAACAATGATTTCTTTGTATGCAGTATCCGTGCATCCGAAGTTGTTTTGGACAATTTGTTCTACCATAAAACTACCTGTATCCTCATAATTTACAACGGGCATTTGAATGTCTGAGACAGTTCCATTTCCAAAGCTCCAGATCCAGCTTGCTGTTCCCTTTGACGTATCAATTAAATTTATTTCCGGGTCTAAAATGGTTGTTACTTCTGGTATCGCCTCGAAGCCTGCAATGGGACTAGGATGCACGGTTATAATACTGTTTCTTATCAGTGTGTCTTTGCATTGATTTTTTGTGATAACCACCAATTCAAGAGTGTAAGAATCTGACTCTGATAGACAGATTGTTGGATTGAATTCATTTAGTCCAAAGCTTACATCATTGTATTTCCAAGAAAGCACATATATTGAGTCGGAGAGGTAAGGAGTAAAATTGGTGTTGATTGTAACACATTCATTTGGGCAAATTTCAGAATCATCTGGTTCGAACCAGATGATAGGTGGTTCATTAATTTCCAAAGTTGTTTGGAAAGTATCTAAACATCCAAAGTTACTGGCAACTATTAAGGTGCTGATATAATTTCCAGCTGTGGGATAATTGTGTGATGTATTTTGTGCTTGACTGGTATCTCCGTCCCCAAAGTCCCATAACCAACTTGAGATTTGTCCGGAACTAACATAAGATAGATCTGAAAAAATCGTAGCTGGATCATTTAAACAAAGTTGATCAACTTCAAAAAGCGCCTGTGGTAAGGGATAAGACCAAATTTCAATAATAGTATCTGCTGCACATCCATTTACCGTTAATGCACTGACTGATACATTAAATGTATCAGAGCTCTGGTAAACATGGATAGGCAAACTGTCATGAATAATTGGACTGCCATCATCGAAATTCCAAGTCCAAAACATATCAGAGGAGTCAGATATAAAACTTGTATTATTTATGATTAATGTATCGTTAGTACAAACATTTTTCATGTCAATATCGAGCTCTGGTATAGCAAAAACCTCTATTTGTCTTGTAATCGAATCAAGACAACCGTGATTTGATTCAACATTTAAACTTATATCATAAGTACCCGTTGAATCTATTATATCCCAGAAACTAGAGTTATTATTTGTATTACCAGCATAGTTCCATATCCAAGATTGTATGAACCCCGAATTCAACACAGTAAGATCTTGAAAGAATGTTGTGTCGTTTAAGCAAACGAAGTTGGCAGTAAAATTGGCTGTTGGTTGCTCAAAAACCTGAAGTGCGTTGTTTATTGTGTCTGCACAACCACTGTCTGAAACACTTATAAGTTGAATATTATAAGATCCGGGGGAGGTATAATGAACGGTGTCAGTTGAGTCCGTTGAAGTTTGACCATTTCCAAAATCCCAGTTATAGTTTGTAATATTTCCGAATGTAATTGAAGAGTTATTTATTGGTATCAACGAATCATACTCGCATATATCCAGAATTGTAAAACTTGATTGCGGCACATGATGTACAGCTACTGTTTTCTTTATGGAATCTTTACAACCACTTGTCGATTCAACTAGAAGACTCACTAAATAGGTTCCGGGTGTTTGGTACTTATGATTAATAGGATTAAGTGATGCGGAATTTCCATCCCCGAAGCTCCAATTCCAGTTCATGATTGCTCCTGTATTTATCGTAGCATTTTCGTTAAAAAGCATGGAATCGTAAACGCATACGTTTTGAGCAATGAATTCTGCTGAAGGGTTTTCTAGTACTTTAAAAGATAAACTAGAAGTATCAGAGCATCCTTGATTACTTGAAACAACTAAATCAGTATTGTATGTGCCATAGGCGTTAATAACTATACTGTCATTAGAATTGAAGAGTGTATCTGAAGTAGATAAATAGTAAGTATGATTTTGAAGTGTTCCATAATTTATGGAAGAATTACTTACAAAATGTGTGAAATTTCCTTCACAAACTGAATCAACGACAAATGCGGATATTGGAATGGGATAGGCTTCAATCGAATCTTGGAAAATGTCCGTACATCCACTGTCGCTTGTGGCCAAGAGAGAAATCTGATGAATACCATCTGAGCTGAACAAATGTGAGGGGTTTGTTGATTGACTGGTTGTATTTCCAAAATCCCAAAGATAAACCTGGATGTTGCCATTTGCGATTGAACTATTGTTTGTAAAGAATATGCTATCGTACATACAGGCATTGTTTGCGCTGAAGTCAGATACTGGGTCCGAGTTTACTCTGATAAAGAAATTACTTGAATCAGCACAACTATTTCCATCAGTGTATGAATATACGATCTCGTGCCAACCAGTATCAGCAATTTGCGGTTGAAATATATTACCTGATATTCCAGGACCACTGAATACTCCGCCCGCAGGAACACCTATTAGAGTATCCGCTTCGTCTTTATGGCAGTAGCTATTTTCGAGGCCAAGAATATTTGTCACCGGCAACCCTACAACGACCACCGATTGTGTATCTAGACTAGAACATGAATTGGTATCCGTGTAAGAATATGATATTAAATGATTCCCTATTCCAGCATTTTGAGGATCGAATATACTATCAGTAATTCCCGCCCCTGAAAATATACCTCCCACTGGCGTGCCAACAAGTGTGTCGTTATCACTACTGACACAATAATTCACATTCAATCCTTGAAGTAGTACAGTAGGGTTGGGATATACAATAATAGAGAGTGAGTCTCTGTTGATACAATTATTTTGATCGGTGTAAACATATTCATAGGTAAAGGATCCTGGTCCCAATATCTTAGTGTCAATAATACTGTCGTTCAAAAGTCCTGTGCCTAATATATTTCCTCCTAAAGGTGTTCCTTGAATGGTGTCTAGTCCATAATCGTTACAGTACTCGCTATCTAAACCAAAAATTTGAACTTGGGGTAAGGGATAGACGATGATTTTAAGACTGTCAGTTGTGGTGCAATTTCCTCGATTTGTTTCAAGAATTAATTGGACCGTGTCATTTTGAGTGCCCTGATTTTCGTAATAAAAAATAGGGTCAGAAATCGTGGAGTCAGATAAATATTGAAGACTTGACCAGCTGTAGTTGTAACCTGTTTGTGAAGTTAAACCAACCTTTATAGAGTCCATAGAGCAGATAGAACTATCCGGACCTGTATTGAAAAGAGGAATAATGGGGATCAGAGCTTCAGTCGGATCGCAGATACAAGGGTTAAATAAATTATCTATGACACCTATTACAGAACAACTTTGAGTATTGGATGAAACAAACGTAAATTGTAATTGAATTGAATCATTAAAATTTAGGCCATTCCAAAAAGTATCTGTGGCTAATAGCTGATCTGCAATAGACCATTGACCATCTTGATCTGTATCATCATAAAAGTGAGTAATTATGGGTATTCCAGGATT
>JALEGO010000443.1 GCA_022763165.1 Flavobacteriales bacterium | reverse complement strand
TGTCAGTTGTGATATTGATGGGCCAATACCCTGCACCATAAGACCTTCTACAATCGAAAATCCTTTATACGGTTATGACCCCATTTTAGAGCAGGAAACTGATTTTGAAGCGCCAAATTCAATCGGAGTGATGGCCGTTGACAACTTGCCCTGCGAGCTTCCAAGAGATGCTTCTCAAGATTTTGGCAACGAGCTTGTAACTAAAGTTATTCCCCACTTCTTTAATCAAGATCAAGAAGGTGTATTGAGCCGGGCAACGATAGCAGAAAATAAAAATCTAGGATCTCATTTTGAATACTTAAGATCTTACATCAATGGTTGATTCCATTTTGAATTATTTTATGCAATAATTGTATTGAATCACCATATACTTGAAACTTTTAAAACCTCAAGATGACTGATTCAATTTTGTCCGACAAGGATATAGATTCCCTAAAAAAGCTTTTTTATTCAGGATCAGACGCAAATGATTTTTTGGCATTTGAAATTTTAAAGAAACACCCACTCCCAGAGTCTTTTTTTGGACTACTTGTTTGTGTAGCAATGACCAATAAAAGCATTACAAACGATATGTTGGCTTATCTAGATTCAAGCCTTAATAAGATACAAAAGGACATCATTATTAGAACAAGTACTGAAGTTGATATGCGTTTGACTTTGAGTCAAGCATACTACCAAAGAGACCATAAACTAGAATTCAACTCAAAAGATGCATTGGATATTTATCATGCGCATTTCCTGAGGCGAGGAGAATCGTTAAGAGATTTCTTGATATATGATGACGGCAGCCATCCCGATCGGAAACTTGCTTTCGACAAATTGATGAAGGAAGAGCTGTACTGGTATAACTTTAGTATTCCAGGACTTCTTTATGACGAAATGGAGACTTTTGCTCAGAAAATTATTTCGGGCAACTCAAGGTCATCTTTTTATAGATTAGGACTTCATGGATTAAAGTCCAACAGAATTCCATCCAGCATCAAGACCAAGAAATTTGAGTCCATAGCCATTTCAATGCATCACTCATACAATGAATTTCCTGATTTCATTTTTGATTTTCAATCTCCAAAAAAATTATCCATTGCCTTAAACGAGAGTTCTAAGATACCAAGTGATTGGAGCACCTTTTCAGAACTTACAGAAATAGAGTTTACAGGTGAGGGATACATATTTGATGATTTTGATTTTATTCAAAGTCTTCCAAAACTCAAGTCTATAAGAATACCCTATCATAAGGTTGAATCACCAAATTCACTTATTGCAAAGAAAACAATACCAATCGCCAACAGACTGCAATATGCTACTTTAGAAGGTTACGAGATCAGTCCAAAACTGGAACAAAAAACAATTAATAGAATTGCTAGTGCTGTTGGAAAATCTATACTAAGCGAAGACGAAAAGAGAAAATACTTTCAACTATTGGTATCAGTTCATGATTTGAAGAAATTGCACCAATTGTCTTTCAACGATTTATTGCATTTACTCAACATAAATCACAAAGACCTCTCTTCCGTATTAAGCGGCCACATTGACAAACTGAGTAAATCTGGAGCAGAATCGTTAAATAAGAAATCCCTTTTATACATAGCTGGAACGCCAAGAAAAAAGAAATCGGAAATTAAAAAGAAACTTAGTGAGCTGAATATAACTCTAACAAATAAACCCGATGACAAAATAACTCATGTCGTTCTTGCAAAAGCACCAAAAGAATATAAAAGTCTGGTAGGCAGAGATCTTACGCTAGTATCTGAACAAGACCTATATGATAACTTTAAAAAGGAGGCTCCAGGGTTTATTGAAGAAGCGGTTAAAGCTGGAGATACCGAATTGAATGACAATCTGCATCAGCTTTTATTCAACGAAGATCCCTCGAATGTAGCCATCGGTTTAGAAATGATTAAAGGAAGTGGTGTTCATGAAGAACTTGTGGACACGCTTTTAGTAGTTTATAAAACTTGCTCTGATGCAAAAATGCGAGGAGAAGCGAAAAAACTATTAGTCCAGAATGCTCCGGAAGAGTATCTTCCATTAATCAATGATGCGCAAAGATTTACTGGCTTAGAAAAGGTCAAAGCTCAAGATATAAACAAAAAACTCAGGAAAATCGCCAAGAATTCTTCCAGGGAGCTAGCTGCAAAAATGTCGCTATTGCTACATTGGAGATATAAAAAAGGGCTAAGATATATTCTTTACCATTTTAAAAAACCTTGTGAACAGCGCTCACTTGCGTTAAAGGCCATGATGGAGGGAACACATTTGAATTTTGCTTCAGGATTGGGTTTTACCACCTGGCATGGCAGGGATCTTGATGATATCACATTTTACAATATGACCACACCAGTGCCCTTTCCTATAGATGTTGTAGAATCCATAGAAAAAATCGAATCCGCAAATTTTCATAATTGTAAATTCAAAAGTCTGCCCAAAAATGTTGGTGAATTAAAAGATCTCAAAGAACTCGATTTGTCTTTCAACTTCTTAGGCTCAATACCTAAAAGCATTCAAAACATGACCAAACTCGAACATTTAGACTTAAGAGCGAATCAATTCAAAAGTTTTCCTGAAAGCTTGAGAGGTCTAACCAACCTGAAAACGCTCGATTTGAGACATAACAACATCATGGACCCAAAAGCCGAACCGCTGTCCATTCCAGAGGATATTAGAAGTGATTTAAAGAATTGCAATATTTTAGTTTAAACTGTGCTGTTTATGGAAAT
>JALEGO010000442.1 GCA_022763165.1 Flavobacteriales bacterium | reverse complement strand
TTGGCTTTATGGTTCAACATGATTTCTTGGGTATTGCGATACCTGTCAATGAAATTGATAATGTCCTGAGCTCTTGTTACATGCTGACTACCCACGGTTTCAGGGTGCATGGCAAATACTTTTGTAGCTGCGTACACCGCTTCAATTTTTGGGTATTGTAAATCCAAATAGAGTTTCAATGCAGCAAGGTCTGCCGGACGTTCTTCTCTCGTTGGTATCTGAAAATGTTGTCGTTCGTGCAATAGGACAAACATCCTTACAGGAATAGTAAAGTGCTTGAATGCTTGATTGGAAACTTGTATTCTACCAGTCTGACGGTTGGTTCTTGCAGGGGTAACCATGGTATTGCCAAACTGGTCTTTAATCACTGGTAGCAACTGAATCAAAAACTCATGATCGGGTGAATCGAAAAATCCGGGTTTGTATGTACCGCTATACTTCGCAAAGTTTTGAGCAAAGTTTATGAATCGGTGCATAGCAGGTTGAGCCCATATTTCAGAGGCTTTCATTTTCTCCACCTCAAATTTTTCAATCACATAGCCATTGTCTTCACCGGTTTCGCTATTGTAAATTTCTACCAACAAGGTTTCAGGAGACAAAGGCATAGGAATAGATATTTCCTTGTAATTCATGCCGTCTCTTATTGCAGAAGGCTTGAAAGGAACCTTTCTTCTGAAATAGTAGGAGTTAGCTCTATGGGCATCATAACCTTTAAGGGCAACAATGACCGGTCGAAGGGCTTTGATTCCTACCTTCAAAACAAAACGATTGTTATATGTTGGTACTGGTACTAACATTAAGCGGACTGGATTTGTACTTTCTTATTCTTTTGCATGACTGAAAAGCCGTAAGCAGCAATCACTAGCACGGCAATTCCTCCGATAATCATTACTTCTTTTGAAATACCTTTTTTCTCAGGCTGTGGAGCAGGTTGCCCACTGCCCATGGAAATATCATAATCTGATGGCGTATCGTCTTTGAAAAAACCAACGATATTGCCTAGCGTACTGGTAATACCTTCCACACCTCCAGCTTTTTGAAAACCTTCTTTTTGTTTTCCCCACCATTGTTGGCGTTGCTCTTTTCGAGCTGCTTTTTCTTCGGCAGTACGCTTTGGTTTTGCCTGTTTGTTGGGATCTTTCTTAAACAGGTTTTTCAAGAAGTAATCGTAATTATCTTCTCCACCGTGTATGATATATTCTGTTTCTCCTGCAATCATCTTGATTCATTTATAGGATTCTTAATATTCTAAGCGTAGAACCTTGTGGCTCATAGTTTACCGCCTGATAACCTTTTCCGACAAAGGGGTAGCTTTTGGCTTCTCCCGGAGGCAAAGGCACATTGTTCACAAGTGCTGTGCTTGTTCCCACGTTCTTGATGGAAGCGAAGAGAAAACCTTGGGGTAAGTTTCCGTTGATTGTTGCTTCTTCTTCCGTTATTTGAGCGAGTATGTCCATGCTTGTTCATTATTTTCTTATCATTCCAATTACTACCAAAGCAGCCACACCTACACCCACAAAAACCAAGGTCTTCTTGCTCATGCCAAATGGCAACATAGAAGCTTGTTGTGGTTGATTTTCTGTGCTTTCGGTTGTTAAACTGGTAGTGGTTTCCGAAGCCGTTGTTTCGGTTTGTTCCATCGGTTTAGTGCTTGGTTCTTCTGATTTAGAAGAGCTCTCCACCATAACTTTTTTCACTTGTGGTTCACTCACTATGGGTTCCTTCTTTGGAGGTAAATCGGGAGCTATTTGCTTAACTACCGGTTTGGAAGTTCGCACTGGAGCGGGACGACTAAACCTTGGCTTTCTGCCTTTGGCGATGCGTTTTTCATCCCTTTTTTCTCTTCGGGCAATGACTTTAGGATTTTGGCTTCGCTTTTCCTTCCTCTTTTTGATCCACTTACCAATGAATTCATCGTACTCAAATTCATTCCCTAAGCCATCAACAAAATTGTCTTCCTCTTCCAAAAGACCTCCGTAAAACTTCAATTCATATAATGGATTTGCAGCTATCATACACTTCAATTTTTTAAGCAGTTTGTACTGGAGCAGCAGCTCCTTTTTTCTTCATGGATTGATACACTATACCACCAACTACAAGCAATCCAATGACAATCATTACCGGACTTCCCATGCCTGCCTTTTGCACTTGCGGTGCAGGAGCTTGTGCCGTTGTTGTCGGTTGTGGTGCTTGCTGCATCATCATTTGTGGAGCCATCTGTGGTGTTGGTGCAGGCGTAGGTGAAGCCAATTGCTTGGTTAAACCTGTTTCCGCTCTTAGTGCTTCTGTTTCCGCTCGTTGTTGGTCATTCTTTAGCTTTCGCTTTTCCATTCGCACCTTATGCCTTTCGGCTTTTCGTTGCTTACACTTTCTACCAAAGCATAAAAAGTTGTCCCACTCATCAGTAGGCTGACCGGTTATTCCGAAGTTGTAATTGCTTAATTCCATGATCTATCGTTTATGAAGGATTTACATTGATTGAATTTTTTCTCTGCCGGAAATAGAAGAAGCTGATAATGCCCAGTAAGCCCAATACACCAATAATGAGGTATAGGCTTTTCTTACCTGCCAACTTGCGTTCTTCGGCAGCAGCTTGTTGTTCCTGGGCTTTCATGGCAAGCATATTATTCAGCATTTCTCTGCGAGCTTCTTCCTTCGCCATTTTCTGCTTGTTCTTGCCACCAACAATACTTCCCACAGCTCCGGATATTCCGGCAATTGCTCCGGCTATGGCTTGTACATAATGGTATTCATCTTCATCGGGATTATAGGCGGTTTCTGATTCTACCATTTTGCTAAGTAGTTCAGTGAGCTCCCTGTTGAATGCTTTGTTTTGAAGGGCTAATCCTTCTACCAATCCATTAGCTAGGGATATTTTATCGCTTGTTGGAACTTGAATACCATACCTATCCAAAAGCATTTTATAGGGCTTTGGATTCTTGGCAACCGCTACACCTATTAAGGATAGAGCAGCCTTGGATTGCTGATTAAGTGCCTGTGTATTTTCCTCTTTAACTATTCTAATCATCTTAGTTGCTTTTTATGGAGGATCCGATGAGTACACCGGCAACCAGTGTTAAGCCCAAAATCACCAATCCGTCTTTTGAAACAGAAAAGCGATCCTTGTCTTTGGGTTCTTCTTTAGTTGGAGTTTCAGCGGTTAATTTTCGCTGTCTTAATTCATTCCAAACCAGTTGAACTTCTTCCATAAGGGATAGGTCTTCCGGCTTTTTATTGGAGGCTGCCAATACTTCCTGATAGTGTTTTTCCAATTGAGAAGTCGTCATGTCCACCAACTGGTCAATGTAGTCGCCTACATCCAAATTGGAATCGCCACCGAAGTTGCTGTTGCCACAAGCTCCACAAAAGTTGGATTCAGGATTAAAGGAGCTGCTTCCACATGCACCGCAAAAACTATCTTCCTTTGGTTGGTTCAGTTTCAGAATCAAATCTTTTTCCGGATGAATCGTTAACAGATGCGGAACAATGTTTTTGCCTTGGGTTTTCACCAGTTCCTTAGTCGCCTTCACCAAATCGTGAATGTTCTTAGGAGGATGATACCCTTGGTCAAACAAAAATTTGCGTGCACCATCCGGATTGCCATACACGATGTATGCAATGCGATTTTGTGCGTATTTCGACCTTGTTAAACTTTTCTTCATCGTATTTCAATTTGAGTTTTACAAAAACAGCCAAAGAGCTATCGCTGACTTTGGCTGCTTAATGGTTTACCTGTTATGAGCCTGTTACAGCTTGCATAGGTTCTTATCTTCTTCTGCGTAAGAATCCTCTACCTCCAGGTCGTCTTCTCATTGAAATACCACGTCTGCGTCTAACAGGGCTAGGTCTTTTTCTGACAATCTTCTTCACCAGTTTCTTAGGCTTCAACCCAAAGGCTGATGGCTTCTTACTTCTGATTAAGTCCAATTGAGGAAGACCGGTAGTTCTTGGAGCAGTTGAAAGCTCGGCAACATTTTTACCATCCAATAGGTTACCCATGTTGGCTCTTGCTTTGATTGTGAAGGTGAATACCACCGTTATACCATCTTTAAGCAATAGTCTGATGCTGTCTTGTCCTGTAACATCCATCTCAAAGTTGTGGTCATCAATCAAACCTTGAGTGAAGTTTTGAGGTGAAGTGGCATTTCTAGGTTGGTAAACTCTTACCGAATTGCTTCCTGTTGCTGTCCTTTTGTTGATCTTCAACACATTGTCAAACTGCAATGGATTGGAAACCGACATTTTCATACCCACAATCTTGAAAGGATTGGCTTTTGATTCCTCCCTTACTTCTTTGTGCGAACTCTCTTCAACGCTTACCGTTACTCCGGCAGGTTGTGCTGCTTCTTCGTTGGCTCCAAACAGAATGGCTTCTGCATCGGCTCCGGAAGTGTTTTTAACTACTACGGTTAGGGTACGGTCGTTCGGATCAATACGTCCAATGGATGTCGTTTTGTAGCTATCGTACATATCGTCATCATCGGCAGGGATGTATTCTACTTCTTCATCGTAGTATTCATCCTCATCGTAATAACTGTCTTCGTTACCTTCAAATCCGGTATCAAAGTCGTCCTCTTCATACCCATCGTAGTCATCGTATCTGTCTTCGGCATCATCTTCGTATGCCATCAACTCATCGTTATATGGATTCATTTTGAATGCTTTTTTAAGTGTTTGTAACTAAATTCAGGTAGCTCCACCATGGAACTACTACTTGGTTTCGCTGCTTTCTGCAAGCTTTTTAGCTTTTGCTTTCTCCATAGCCGGATCAATCACTTTTTTGGTAAGGATGGTACCAATCACAAAAACTCCTAGTGAGATGCCTGCCATAATGCCAATTGATTTCCAATCAGTATTTTTCATTTTGTATCGTTTTAAATTTTTAAATCTTCCGAATTGAACTGTGTGGTTTTTAAACCAATTGTGGAGCTAAGGTCAGGGTAAAACAAGGCGAGAAAAAGGGCAAAAGTTGTCCTTTGGTGAGTGTTTGTTTATCGACAAACTTTAAGGCAAAAACCGGATATAGGTCGGTACAAAAAAGGAAGGGATTTAATTTATCCTAGGTATAAATTAAAGGGGTATTGGAATTTATTAGGGGGATAAATTCAGGCACTTAATATTTTACTCAAAAATGCCAGTAAACACATTTTACTGGCAAAAATGAGTATTTCTAAAAAATGTCACTATATTTGTACTGTTGGCATTTATGAGTAAATCTATAATTCGCCTAAAAAGTTAAATACTGGCAAAATTGAGCTATGTCTAAAATCATTGACCGTCAAATATCGAAGCATTTTAAAGGCAAAGGGCATTTCGACCGAGATACCCTCAGTTCCTTTTTGACCGATTTGGATCCGGAAATCACAGAAAGTGCCTTAACGTGGAGAATCCATGATTTGGTGAAGCGAAAGGTGATTGACCAAGTAAAACTGGGTGTATATACCATTTCAAACAAAGAGGCTTATAAACCTTTTGTGTCGGAGAAACTGGCTCGATTATCCAAGATAGTAGCCAAAGAGTTTGACCAGTTGGATTATTGCCTTTGGAGTACCGAATGGCTGAATGATTTTACAAGACATCAATTGGGAACCTTCTTTTATATACTGGAGGTGGAGAAGGATTTTGTTGAGGAAGTGTTTAACGCTTATTCCGAATCTAAACAGTACCGGGTATATCTCGATCCCAAAGAGGACATCATGGAAAGGTATGTGGAAAGTGAAATTTCCATCGTCATTAAACCACTAATCAGCCGTTCGCCAAAACAGAAAATTGCTATTAAGGAAAAGTCAAAGGATAAAATCTATGTGCCAACATTAGAGAAAATACTAATTGATGTGTACAGCGATGCAGTAACCTTCTATGCCATTCAGGGAAGCGAAATGGATACGCTGTTTGAAAACGCCTTAAAACGTTATCAAATAAACTTTACCAAGCTCATTAGTTACGCTAGAAGACGAAATAAAGAGGAGCAAATTAAAAGTTACTTAGAGAACAACTTTGGTGACTTTGTAAAAGATATTTTAGAATGATAAAAGCACATTGTTTTACCAAAGAATGGATCAACGGCTTTAAGCAGCAAAAGCATTTGAAGCGGATCAATCCTCCGATACTGGAGAAAATGATACACGCCCTTTCCTTATTGCAGCAGCTCAAAGCTCATGGTTTGGATTTCACTTTTAAAGGTGGAACAAGCCTTGTGTTATTACTTGCCAAGTCAAGACGATTTTCGGTAGATATTGACATCATTACCACCCAAAGTCGAGAAGAAGTAGAAGCTATCCTGGACAAAGTTGTGGCTAACTCACATTTCAACAAGTGGGATTTGCAAGATAGAAGAAGCTACAAGGAAGGTGTACCCAAAGCACATTACGAATTTGATTATGAATCAAGTCTCAATCAAAGTGCTCACTTTGTATTGTTGGATATTCTTTTTGAGCAAACCGATTACCCAAGGTTATTAGCAGCTCCTATACAATCGGAGTGGATTGAATCCGAAGAACTGTTGGAAGTAACTATACCTTCTATTGAATCTATTTTAGGCGATAAGCTCACTGCATTCGCACCCAATACCGTTGGCATCCTATACGGAAAGGACAAAGAACAGGAAATCATTAAGCAGCTTTTTGATATTAGTTGTCTGTTTGATGAAGCGGAAAACGTAGAAGAAATTGCATTGAGCTTTGAGAAAATTGGAAGCAAAGAAATCAACTACCGTAAACTGGAAATAGGCTTAACGGATATACTAGATGATATTTTCACCACTTCTTTGCTCATAGCCAAGCGAACCAAAAACACCGAAGACCCGGACAAAACAACGTTTACCGAACTCACTACCGGAATACGAAGATTTGAGGGCTTTTTAATCGCTGAAAACTTCAAAATAGAAGATGCCATACTTGCAGCAGGTAAAGCAGCTTACCTCGCTAAAAAATTAAAGAACAAAGACCATTCAGCGATAGAGAAGTTCAACAGTCAGGACATCAGTAAACTGGAAATTTCTGGAGAACTGAACTTCCTGAATAAGCTCAAAAAGTCGAGAGACAAAGCAGCATTTTTCTATTGGTATAAGGCGTTGAATTAAAGTAGTTATTAATCCAACAATTTCAGGGGATAATCAGGATGTGATGGTTGGTAAGAATGTCTCCAAAAATGACGGAGTTGTTCACGGAGACTTCTATAATGTAGAGAAGCTAATCAATCAGGCTCCACCGGAGTTAAGGGAACATATCAGACAGTTGCAAACCAAGTATGAGCTGCTAGAAAAAGAAAACAGCAAATTCAAGGACGAAGTCAGCGAATTAAAAAAAATAATCGCAAACATGACTTCGCAGCTCAATGACGCACATGCTCAAATCAAAGAGAAAGACGAGCGTTTGTATCAGGCACAATGCGAACTGATCGAAGTTTACAAAAAGAAGAAGTAGGATTATGAAGAGCAATAATCACATAGTAACTGGTCAATCTCCATTAGAGCAATTGGTTTTTTGTTTGCGAAACAAAAAGGTGGACTGTGTTTTATTGTCTTCTGATCAAAATGTAAGCCTTTCATTTATTGATGGTATTAATGAAGCAATTCTATTTCAGGCATCCGATTTTAATTTGAATCAAACTGCCGTTCAGAAATTATCGTCA
>JALEGO010000441.1 GCA_022763165.1 Flavobacteriales bacterium | reverse complement strand
CTATACTGCTTGATTCCCAAAGAGGCGTCAAGGTTATTGTTTGAGACTCCGAGTTCGTATGTGGTAGGATAAAACTCCGATAGAGGTATCGATTCCGGCAATTGTTCACCATATACTGACGACCTATCAATTCTGTAAAACTTTTGTGAATAGTCCACAGAACCAATTGCAAACAATCTTCTTCTGGTATTTACAAGCTTTTCAAAAGTAATTCCAGCTGCAATTCTAGCATTTGGGTCAGTGCCATTTGCCACTAATCCTTTAGCTAAAACCCAATTGTACTGAATTTGCAAGCCAATATTCCATTTCTTGGATTGATTTTGGGACTTGAAACCTGAAGAATCCTTGTTTTCTTTTAGAATCAGATCTGAGGATTTATCAAATGGAAGTATCATTTTCATTTTCTCTAATCTCATAGCCAAATCATTCAACCCTGATACATTGGTGTTACTGGCCAAGAGCATTTTAGTATTAAGTGGGCTAGATTGATTTAATTGATTTTGTAATTGATCCTCCTTTAGTCTATCATTTAACATATCAACATCGAGAGGCTCATTATTAGCCTCATGCTCGTATTGAAGCACATTTTCGTTTTTGTTCGGGTATGTAAAATCAGATGATTTTTGTGCTTTTGATTTAGACGCTGTTGGCTCATGTATTTTGTTTTGCGCAACAGTTGAGACTTGGGATTTCTTCCAAATATTTGATGAATCCTGCTGTTCTGCATCTCTTTGAGAGTTGAAAACGGGAGCTGCGACTGCGTCATTTGAAACCTTATTTGTAGGTGGTTTTTGGTCCTGGATTGCTGGTTTAGCATCATTGTAAGCATTTGTTTGCAAAGCATCCTGTGGTTTTAATACTGAATCAACATCTCTTTCAATTATTGATGAATAAATGAAAGCAACTCCCGCAATAAGACAAAATGACAACAAAATCTTCACCTTAATTCCTGCAAGCACTTTTCCAGCCCATAATTTTGAACTTACGCCCTCCCACACTTTTTCTGAGGGTGCTTCATTGAGCCCGTCTAAATTGGACTTGAAATAATCTTCTATATCGAAATCTGAGTTCATACGAGTACTGGTATTAGCATTTTCTTTAATTGTTCTTTAGCTCTCACAAATTGTGATCTTGCTGTAGACTCTTTAATATTCATCTCCTGGGCTATTTCTTTAAAAGAGTATTCCTCAATAGCCCTTAAGTTGAAAACGGTTTGATAGCCAATAGGAAGCTGGCGAATGAGCTCTAATGCTCTTTTGCTATGATCTGTGGTATCAATGTCTTCTTTAGTGCAGTAAATTGTTTGTTGTAGTTCTTCCTCATCTAGTTTCAAGCGCCCTCTTTTACGATGGTGTGCAAGCGCTTCGTTGACAACAATTCTGCGCATCCATCCCTCAAAGTTTCCCTTTCCGCTATATTGCCCTATTTTTTCAAGAATCTTGATGAAGGCATCTTGAAGGATATCTTCGGCTTCTTCTTTATTCTTGGTATAGGTAAGACATATTCCAAAAAGCTTGGTCTTGTACCGCTCATAAAGTTCCCTCTGAGCTTCCTTTTTGTTCTTTTTACAATTATCAATTAGTTCTTGCAAAGGTGGCGTTTTGGATATATGATGCGGAATTTTTAAAAATGCTGCATGATAAAGTTAAAAAATGCCAAGAAAAGCCGAATAGGAGTTATTGCTCAAGAATTAGTCCACTGGATAGGTCAATTAAAATGGATCCTTTAATTGGTGTTGAACCTTTGACATATTTGTTTGGAAGTTCATCATGACTGTCAATCTGAATTAAGGAATGTGCGACTCTATATTGAATGTTGAATTTTCCGAAACTGGATGCATACTTTGAGGAATGCTAGCCAGAGATTTTTTTGGGATATGAGATGGTGGTGATGGTCGCATCCATACCATCTGAGTGAGCTATTTTCATTGCTTCTGCTCGTGTTAATAATGCTTTGGATTGAAAACTTTTGAATAGTTGATCGGGAACTTCTGATATGATAATAGCTTTTTCGTTTTCGGGCTTAGAATGCTTAATGATTTCAAAAATCATAACTGAGTTTGCAACGGAATATGTCAGAGTGCATTCAGAAACATTGAACTTCTTTCCTTGATAACCATGCTTGTAACTATATGAATTCCTTGGAGCTTTTTCTGTGTTTTTACAGTTGCTGGAACTACTATCTTTGATCGCCTAGGTTAAATGAATCCTGAATGAATCCGATACATGCGGCATTGGCTATGTCTGGATTGAAGCCTCTTTGGGCATTTAGATGCAAAGTCAGAATTAAGCATGGCCAGAGTAATCTCATGCCATATCAACGTGCATAACTGATCCAAGATTGTAAATCTAGGAAAGAAAGTCTAAACAATTAATTACCTCAAACTGCAGTCAGTGCGATAATCACCCTTAATGCCAGCAGCACTCATGCATTCCTCTTCAGCTACCTTTCGCGTACCTAAGATATCGCTTGTATAGGCTGTTTTTAATTGAGGGTCATCAGCACTCGTATGGGTGCATTCGCAACTCCATGTTTTCGCACATGATGACAATAAGAAAGCGCTAGAAACCAATAAAAAAGTAGAACGTAAGTGTTTTTTCATGCCAATGGTATTATTTGTAAAAATTATTAGGTTCTTGAGTGCAATAGTGAGTGTTCGAGGTTAATTGAGAAGCTACATAGTACTAAAGACATTTTGGATTACTCCTGTGTATTCAGCGCCAAACGTAGCTAAGCACCAAGCTTCTAATAATAGTAGCTCATCTTTTTTAAGCCACTTAAACGATTTCAAAAGTTCTTTTTTAAATAAGCCCTTATCAAAACTGACACGTTG